>JAFSHE010000325.1 GCA_017440445.1 Oscillospiraceae bacterium
GCGGTAAAGCTTAGTTCTGGATATTATCCTCAGTAGTGATATACTTTACCTTTTTTTCGATATACAGCCAGCCCACTGCCAGAGCAGTAACGACTGCAATAGTTGTTGCAACTATGCTTAATACAAAAGAAGCCTGTTTCATGTGTTTACTCCTTTCGGAATCAGCCTGCGTAAGAAGCTGCAAAGCTTGTGAGAACTTCCTTTACAGCAGCTTCGATCTCGGGGGACATCACCTTTTCGTTTCTGATGCTGTCGAGAATCTCAGGCTTGTTGTTTTTGATATGAGCGATAAGATCCTTCTGATACTGCTTGATCTGCTCAACCTCGATGGAAGCAAGATAGTTGTTGATTACCGCATAGATAATTACGACCTGCTCCTCAACTGCGAGGGGCGAATTCTGATCCTGCTTGAGCACCTCTACGATACGCTCGCCCTTTGCAAGACGGCTCTTTGTATCAGCGTCAAGATCAGAACCGAACTGTGCGAAAGACTGAAGCTCTCTGTACTGAGAGTAGTCCAGCTTAAGTGTACCGGAAACCTTCTTCATCGCCTTGATCTGCGCGTTACCGCCTACACGTGATACCGAGATACCGGGGTTAACAGCAGGACGAACACCCGCGTTGAACAGCTCGGTCTCAAGGTATATCTGACCGTCAGTGATGGAGATAACGTTTGTAGGAATATACGCGGAAACGTCGCCTGCCTGTGTCTCGATGATGGGAAGCGCAGTCAGGGAGCCGCCGCCGTAGTTTGCATTAAGACGTGCTGCACGCTCCAGAAGTCTTGAGTGGAGGTAGAATACGTCACCGGGGAACGCCTCACGTCCCGGCGGTCTCTTAAGCAGCAGGGAGAGTGTTCTGTAAGCGACAGCGTGCTTGGACAGGTCATCGTAAACTACGAGAACGTCCTTGCCCTTGTCCATGAAGTACTCACCCATGGTGCATCCGGAGTAGGGTGCGATATACTGCAGCGGAGCCAACTCAGATGCTGTTGCTGATACAACGATGGTGTAATCCAGTGCGTTGTTAGCGCGGAGCGTTTCTACTACGCCTGCAACGGTAGAGTTCTTCTGACCGATAGCAACATAGATACAAATTACATCCTTGCCCTGCTGGTTGATGATAGTGTCGATGGCGATAGCAGTCTTACCTGTCTGTCTGTCGCCGATGATAAGCTCACGCTGACCTCTGCCGATGGGGATCATGCTGTCGATAGCCTTGATACCTGTCTGGAGAGGAACGTTTACAGGTTCTCTTGTGATGATACCCGAAGCGATCTTCTCAATGGGGCGGGTCTCCTTGGAAAGGATGGGTCCCTTGCCGTCAATAGGCTCACCCAGAGAGTTTACTACACGGCCGAGAAGCTCCTCGCCGACAGGCACGGATACGATGCTGCCTGTACGCTTTACGGTATCGCCCTCTTTTATGCCAGCATCGGAGCCAAGCATTACCGCACCTACAAAATCCTGCTCCAGGTTCAGTGCCATGCAGCGAACGCCGTTCTCAAACTCGAGAAGCTCGTTGATCATGCACTTTTCCAGACCGTGGATACGCACGATACCGTCACCGACGGTAACGACCGTACCGATGTCGCCAAGCTGGATCTTTGCGTTGTAGTTCTTGATACGGGACTTGATAAGACCCGTTATTTCATCGGGGCGTAAATCCAATTAAATACATCCCTTTCTTGTTAGTATTTTTTGCTTATGCGATGATGGAGCCAAGCTCGTTCTTCAGCGCATTAAGTCTTGCTCTGACGCTTCCGTCATAGCGTGTGCTGCCGTAATCAATGATGACACCGCCTATGATAGCAGGATCCACCTTCTCGCAGATGGTGATGCTCTTGCCTGTTATCTCAGACATCTTCGCTGTTATCTTTGCACGCATATCCTCTGTGAGGGGTGCGCTTGCGGTGACTATGATCTCGGCGATCCTGAAATGCTCGTTATACTTTGCACGGAAGTGCTTTACGATACCATTCCAGCAGGAAAATCTTCCGCGCTCCGCAAGCACGCACAGCAGATTGCCTGTGTACTCCGAAACGTTTCCGTCCGTGATGATATCCTTAATAAGCGATACCTTTTCCTCGACTGATATAGTCGGGGTGTCCATTACCTTGGCAAACTCGGGATTTTCCGCAAATATGGCGCTAAGTGCGTCAAGCTCTGCGGCGGTATCCTTCAGCCTGTCAGCGGACTCCTCGAGGCACAGCTCGAAAAAGGACTCGCCGTATACCTTTTCAGCCTTTTCGTTCATATTGATCTCCTTCTTTCACGATCTGCGGGTCAGATCATTCCTCTGTGCCCACATTCACCAAGAAATTAGAGATAATTTCCTCGTTGTCCTTTGCCGAGATCTCCTTCTCGACAACCTTCTCAGCCGCAAGAATAACGATGCTGGAGATCTCATCCTTGATCTCGTTCATAGCACGCTTCTTGTCACGCTCGATAGCCTCCTCGGCCTTGGCTCTGATATCAGCAGCCTTCTGGTTGGCGTCGGAGATTATCTCCTCCTCGCGTGCCTGCGCTCTTACAGTAGCCTGCTTCATTATCTCGGCAGCCTCTGTCTTTGCGTCGGCAAGTCTTGCAAGGTATTCCTGCTCGGTCTTCTGTGCGGACTCCTTAGCAGCCTGAGCGTCCGCTATCTCCTTAGCGGCCTTCTCGTTGCGCTGGTCAAGGATGTTGCACACGGGCTTGTACAGGAATATTCTGAACAAGAGGAAGATTATGAGCGCATTTATAAGGGTAAATATTATCGTTGTGGGATTGATGGAAACAAGCGCCTCGTACCATGCACGGGAAGTTTCCGCCGCACCCGCAGCCTCGCTGATTATATTCAGCATATTAATGCCCAACTCCTCCCATTATGCTTATTTTGTATCGGATCACTGGAACTTCTCGAGAGCAGATGTCAGAGAACCGAAGATAGGGTTAGCATAAAGGAGCAGCAGAGCTACTACCAGCGCATAGATACCTGTTGTCTCGGCGATAGCGTCACCGATGATCATTGTTCTTGTAACAGCACCGGAAGCCTCAGGCTGTCTTGCGATAGCCTCAACTGCCTTACCGCCACAGTAGCCCTCACCGATACCGGGGCCGATACCTGCGATCATTGCTGCGCCTGCGCCCAGAGCGGAAGCGCCGAGAACGATAGCATTAGCTAAAATTTTCATTTCATCCATTGTGATTATCCTCCATGAATAATTGCTTTATATTATTCCCCCGTGGGGAACATATCCGAATTTTTTTACTCACACTCTGCGTTGGAAATATACGACATTGTGAGCATAGTAAAGATGTATGCCTGGATAACGCCTGAGAAGATATCGAAGTACAGGGAAGCCACCGCAGGGATAACAACAGGCGGCATAAAGCTGCCAAGAGCCCAGTAGATGAGTCCGCCGATAACCATACCTGCTACCATGTTACCGAAAAGACGGAGCGCCATGGATACGGGGTTTGATATCTCTCCGATGATGTTTGACGGCAGCATGAAGGGCAGCGGGTCAAGGAATGCCTTGAAGTAACCCTTTACTCCACCTGTCTTTGCACGGTTGTACTGGGTCATAAAGAAAGTTATGATCGCCAGCGTAGCTGTTACCGAAACATCGGCAGTGGGCGAGCGCAGTCCGAGAAGTCCGATAAGGTTGCAGACGATAACATAGACGATAAGCATTCCTATATAGGGTCTGTAAGACTTGTACTTCTCTCCCATACTTCCGTCGACCATATCAATGACGAATGTTACCAGCCACTCGGCAAGCGCCTGACGGCGGGTGGTGGGAACGACCTTCAGTCCTGTTCCGAGAACGATGAACAGCGCTGCAAGCAGCACCATCACTATCCACTGAACTATTACCGATTCGGTGAGGTTCCATGTCATTCCGAACATTTCCCAGCTTGCAACGACAAGCGGTCCCGTAATGGTGAAGCCTGCGTCAGAAGCCATAAGCAGTGCGGTTGACATAATTTATCAGTCCTCCTTTTGTGTGGCGGAATCCGTTCCGCCATTATATAAGCTCTCCTGAGAGAGGATATATCAGTCGTCTTTTTCCCTGAATGCCCGTATCATAATGGCTATCCTCGGGAAAAACAGCGGTATTATCGCCGCAAGTAGGTTTATGAAGGGCAGCAGCGCCGCCGCGCTCATCGCAGCGAACAAACCGAGATAACGCAGGCAGTACATGGTGTTCATGTAGGTCTGCGCAGCCTTTGCGGTCTTTGTTACTGCTATCTGAGCCGTTTTTCCGAGAAGAAAGAAATTCAGCACGCACACGATATTTCCGTACACTCCGCCAACAAGCAGCGTGTAATCGAAACCGAATGCGAAGAACAGCACTATAAGCACCGCAAAATATACAGCGTTCGTCACCAGAAAGTAAGGGCGCAGCGAACGCATCTCCTGTAAGATAGGTTGGTTTCTTTTTGACATTATTTATGCAGATTTCTGTATTCGTCGTAATAATCGTTGTCCGATGGGCTGTTGTAGGAGCGTGGTGCGTCCTTGTTATCCTTGCCGTACATTTTTATGAGCTTCCCGAGATACGAGATGCCTCCGCCCAGCATGAATATTATTCCAAGCGCCACACACAGACCCATAGCCCAGTCGGGCCAGCCGAAATGCTTACACGCATAATACCCGCCCACAATGAATATCAGCAGGGGAGTTATTATGGTAAACGCAAGCTGACTTGCCGTCGCATAGACCGCAAATGGATTATTCTTCTTTTTCGACATATCAGTACACGAACTTTGTGAGTCGCCAGTTATCCTCGCTCTTTACCATGGACATCTCAAGAATAGAGTCCTTGTCGGCGTCTGTGACGGTCTCGGGAGAAAGTCCGTCAAGATAGACCGTGAGCTTGCACTCGCTCTCGGAAACGGGAACCACCGCAATACGGCAGCTTGACCAGTCCTTTTTATAATCAGCAGCAGGAACGAAGTCTGCGCTTATTCCAAGCACCAGCTCGGTCTTATACTGAGCTGTGCCGTCTGTCGTTTCGCTTTCAGTGGTATCGGACTCCTCCTCGCCCTCCTCGGGGAGAGGCTCCTCCACCTTTACAAGCACCTCACGGTTCTGATATACCGCAAGACCGTTGCCGTCAATGTCTGTCAGTATCAGCTTAGCCACATCCTCGGTGTAGATGGAACGTACAAGCTCCTCTATCTCGCTGAGGGAGGTGTACTCCTTGCTGTTTACTGTATAGATACCGTCCTCAGGCTTGTTGCCGTAGGGCTCATCGAAGTGGTCAAGGCCGTCTGTCACGAAAAGACGTACTATGCGATAGCTGCCTGCCACGAGGTCATGCGCAGCGTATGTGCACTCATCGATAAGCTCCTGCGTGGGACGGAACACTGTTTCAGAAGATATCTGCTGGTCGGATGTGCCGCCCGCAGAGCTTGTTTCGCCCTTATCGCCCGTAAGAAGTATCACCGCTGTCACCGCTACTGCGATGGCAAGCACTGCCACGATGATAGTGGATATCATCGGGACAAGGGAATTATTCTGCTTTTTACTCATTGAAAAAACCTTTCAGAAATGGGAATTACTTTACGCCTGCATCCTTGCCCGCATCGAGGGAGATAGCCTCGGGGAATGCATTTCGGCTGTCCTCCTTGGAGAGGAAGGTGGTATTTACATAGCCCTGGATGATAGCGCCGTCTGTTACTGCGATAGTGGAAGCGTTGATATCACCGAAAACGATGGCGTCACGCTTAAGCTCCGCCTTTCCTGCAATCTCAAGCTTTCCTCTGATACGGCCGTTTACATCCGCATAGTTGGAGGTGAGGTCGCCGATAAGGATAGTATCTCTATCCATGCGCATTTTACCCTTTATGGTAAGATTACCCTGCATAGCAGCAGAGTTCATATTGGCATTGTTGCAATTGATATCGCCTACTACCTTACCTGTCATATCGATATCACGGGTGGTCTCCACGTTGCCCTTGATGTTTCCGTCAACCTGCATATTAGCGAGGGAGCGCACGTTTCCATCAATAATGGTGTTCTTGGAGATAACAGTTACCTCGTCAGTAACGCCTGCCGCACGGTTTGCGTTCACGTTACCCGAAGCGGGAGGCGCATAGCTGCCGCCAAAGCCGTTGTTTGTGTTATAATTCTGCTCCGCACCATAGCCGCCGAAGCCGCTGTTCTGTGCGGGAGCTGCCTGCTGAACAGGTGCGCCCTGCATTCCCTGAGGAGGGATGTTCTGAGCGCTCTGCATATTCTGCTGAGGCTGCTGGGGTGCTGCCTGCTGTGCAGGGTCACGATAATAGGGTGTTTCCAGCGGAACGCCTGCCGCATTTACTGCGGGAGCGGGCTGCTGCACAGGTGCCTGCTGAGGTGCGGGCTGCTGAACAGGCGCTGCGGGAGCGGGCTGCTGTACGGGAGCTGCCTGCTGAACAGGTGCTGCGGGAGCAGCAGGGGCAGCAGAAGCCATCTCGTCCTGCTGATTAAGATACTGGTCAAGCTGTGTAGGTGTACCGGGAGCAGGCTGAAGAGATTCCTCGGGATTTTCCTCCATTCCGTCCTTCTTCCACAGCTCCTTGACTGCCTGAGAAAAATTATCCTTGATACCCATTATGGTCGTCCTTTCTATCAGTAGTTACGCATACGGCCCGATAAACTGAACAGGCTGCGTGTCGTTATTTATCCTGTCAAACTTGTATCCCTTCTGAATAAGCAGCTTGATTATATCCTCAAGCACATATACAGTGTTCTCTCTGGGAGCAGAGTCGTGCATAAGCACGATAGAACGATAGTTGCCGTCTATATCCGCAGGAATGGATTCAAACATCTCGCTCCATGTTGCGCCGCCTGCGTCGTTGCTGTCAACGTTCCAGTCGTAGAAGCGGAAGCCGCGCCTTGTCATCTCCTCGATGATAGCATCACGTGTATCGCCGTTGAAGTCATTCTTGCTGCCGCCGGGGAAGCGGAATATCTCGGTCTTTACTCCCGTGGCCTCGTATATCATGTTCCATGCCTCGTAGAAATCCGCAAGATATGCCTCCACCGAGGAATAGATATCCTCATACACATGCGTAGTGCTGTGGACGCCTATCGCATGACCGCTGTCAACTATCTGCTTCATGATAGCGTAGCACTCTGCGGTGCGCTGCGGCACCACGAAAAATGTCGCCTTGAGATCGTACTTCTCCATATAGTGAAGTACGGAATATGTATTGACGGAGGGTCCGTCATCGAATGTAAGATACACGGTATTGGACTCCCTCACAAAGGAGGCGGGAACTCTCACCGTAAGGTCGGGATACATAAGCTCATACGGCTCGGTCTGACCCGCAGCAGGAAGCTCCTCGGGCTGAGAAGTATCCCCCTCGTCGGGCGGGGTGCTTTCAGGCTCAGATGTATCCTCGGGCTGGGAAGGCTCGTCCTCTGTATCGGGTGCATCAGGCTGAGATGGCTCCGACGTATCGGGCTGAGAGCTTTCCTCAGGCTCTGACGTGTCAGGCTGCGAGCTTTCGTCCTCGGGAGCGGCAGGCTGTGAAACGCCGTTCTTCCCGCTGAGATAATCCATAAGCTGCTGGTCGGTAAGACCGCTCTGGGAGTATATACCGTAGAAATCCTCCACGGAGGACATACCGCCACTGAGCAGCTCCACCTTGTAAGCGAGCTTTTCATTTTCGTATTCTGCCTTTTCAAGCGCAGCGCTCTTGTTCCACAAGACAACGGCGAACACTACGCACAGAACAAGCGGAACAAAGAAGGCTATGCAAAGGACAGTTTTTATCAGCACTTTAAAAAATGCCACACTTCCAAAACGCATTTTTAAACCTCATAATCAATAATGGGAACAAGGCATACTTCGCCTATACTCCTATTCTTTAATGATACTATAAAAACATATTTTTGTCAATAGCGTAGGGCATGAAATGACCCTTTTCGGCCTAAAAATGGACACATTTCGATTAAAACAGACCTTCCGTTTTGTACAATATGCATAACCGTCATATTTTGACAGAAAAAACAAAAATGCGCATCGGATATCCGATACGCATTGTTATATTTGCGCTTATTATTCCTCGACGTATACTTTTTTCATACGTACATCGCTTCTGGGACGGTCGTTCATGTCTGTGGGAGTTTCTGCGATCTCGTCAACTACCTCAATACCCTCCACAACTCGGCCGAATGCAGCATACTGTCCGTCAAGGAATGTGGAATCCTTGTGGCAGATGAAGAACTGGGAGCTTGCGGAGTTGGGGTTCTGCGCTCTCGCCATGGAGAGCACGCCACGCTCGTGGCTGAGATTGTTGGGAACACCGTTCATAAGGAACTCGCCCTTGATCTTGTCCTTAGCGCCGCCCATACCTGTGCCCTGGGGGTCGCCGCCCTGTATCATGAAATCCTTGATAACACGGTGGAAGATAAGACCGTCATAAAAGCCCTCGCCAACCAGCTTAAGGAAGTTCTCAACTGTGATGGGCGCCTTCTCAGGATAAAGCTCCAGCTTTATCTTCCTGCCGTTTTCCATTTCGATAACTACCATTGTAATTCTCCTTAAATGTAATTATTACAGCGGATTTTCCGCATTGTACTTTTCAATGTCACGCTTTCTTATCTCAGTACGTTTGATCTTGCCGCTGATGGTCTTGGGAAGCTCATCGACAAACTCGATCATTCTGGGATACTTATAGGGCGCTGTGTTCTTCTTAACGTGGTCCTGAAGCTCCTTTACAAGCTCATCGCTTGCGGTGAAGCCCTTTGCAAGCACGATAGTAGCCTTTACTACCATGCCTCTGATGGGATGCGGCGCACCTGTTACAGCACACTCAAGAACAGCGGGATGTGCGATAAGCACGCTCTCTATCTCGAACGGACCGATACGGTAGCCGCTCGCCTTGATAACGTCGTCGTTTCTGCCCACATACCAGTAGTAGCCGTCCTCGTCACGCCATGCGGTATCGCCCGTGTGATATATTCCATCATTCCAAGACTCGTCGGTTATCTCCTTGTTACGGTAGTAGCCGCGGAACAGGCCATTGGTTTCTGTATACTTGCCGCGAATACATATCTCACCTGTTTCACCAACGGGAACCTCCTCGCCGTCAGCGTCCACCAGAATAACATCATACAGGGGAGTAGGCTTGCCCATAGAGCCGGGCTTTGGCTCCATACCAACAGTGTTTGCAAGCACCAGGGTGGTCTCAGTCTGACCGAAGCCCTCCATCAGCTTTATGCCTGTGAACTCAAGCCACTTGTTGTACACCTCGGGGTTGAGCGCCTCGCCTGCGATAGTGCAGTATTTAAGGCTGGACAGGTCGTAATTTCCGAGACCTGTCTTTATAAAGAATCTGAACATGGTGGGCGGAGCGCAGAATGTGGTTATTCTATACTTCTCCATTATTGCCAGCATATTCTCGGGGATGAACTTGTCAAAATCGTATACGAATACGCATGTACCCATTATCATCTGACCGTACAGCTTGCCCCATGCGGCCTTGCCCCAGCCTGTATCGGAGATGGTGAGGTGGATACCGTTGGGATCAACATTGTGCCAGTGCTTTGCTGTCTGGATATGAGCCAGTGCGTAGGTGTGGTCATGAATTACCATCTTGGGATAGCCAGTGGTACCCGATGTGAAGTACAGCAGGAATGTTTCGTCCCACTTTGTAGGGATACGCTCCATGGTATCGGGGTACTTCTCTATCTCCTCGTCGAAGCTTGTCCAGCCCTCGTGGGAACCATTTACGATGTACTTTGCGTTAAGACATCCGCCGAGCTTCTCGTCAGCCTCCTCAACGTAGTGAGTAACGTCAGCGTGGCTTGTGGCGATCACGGCCTTTACATCGGCAGCCTCGAAACGATATACGAAATCCTTCGTGGTGAGCAGATGTGTTGCGGGGATAGCGATTGCGCCTATCTTCAGCAGAGCCATGATAACATACCAGAACTGATAGTTTCTTTTCAGCACCAGCATGACATGGTCGCCCTTCTTTATTCCCATGGAGAGGAACATATTAGCTGCCTTTGTGGAGAGTCTGGAAAGATCTCTGAAGGTAAACATACGCTCGTTGCCCTCAAGGTCCACCCACAGCAGCGCACGGCGGTCAGGCTCTATCTCGGCGTACTTATCGATGATATCATAGCTGAAGTTGAAGTTTTCGGGATACTTTATCTGAAACTTATTTAGTATTCCGTTTTCGTCATAGCCTTCTTCAACGAAATTAAGATGATAGGATGGGATATCCATTGTCTGCATTCCTTTCTTTTGTGTTCCGTTTATGTATTTTTAAGAAACAAGTATTGCGATGAATGTGCAGTCCTCGCCGCCCACAGCTATCATTCCGTGGGGATTCTTACTGTCGAGGTACAGTGCGTCACCGGGGCCGAGCACCTCAACATGGCCGTTGATAAGGCACTTAAGGTAGCCGCTGATGATATAGTCGAACTCCTGACCCTCGTGAGAGGAGAGCTTTATGGGCTTATCCTGCTGTTCCTCGAGATAGGGAGCGGTAACCAGCATAGGCTCCAGCTTCTTGTCCTTGAAGGTATATGCAAGGTGGTAGTATTCAAAACGCTCACGGCGCTCGATACGCAGACCCTCGTTCTTTCTGATAACGGAGTAGGTGGAAAGCTTCGGCGACTGGCCTGTAAGCAGTGCGATAAGCTCGATACCGAGAGCCTCAGCGCAGTTGTTCATGAAAGACAGGGAGAGATCACGCTCGCCGCTTTCATAAATAAGATATTCCTCAACGGATACCTGAGTGCGCTCCGCCATGTACTCGGGAGTAAGGTCAAGCGCCTCTCTGGTGGCACGAAGTCTGTCGGATACTTCCTTAATATTGTACTCCATAACAATTATCCTTTCGTCTGTTTATACGGGGTTATAAAAAAGCCCTCTTTACCACGAATGGAGAGAGGGCAATAGTATACATAAAACTCAGCCTCTGTACATCCAACAATGCACTTCCCTCTAACGGTGGAAATCCGTATCTCCCTACTGGAACAGGCTTCGGGAGATCTGCTACGGGTGGATCATGTACACTGTCCTTACTGCCTCGCACCGAACGGCAGCTCTCTGAAAAGGGTGGTTGAGTACACAGCGGAAAACCGCACCCATCAACGCATTTATAAGTTTACAAGAAAATTATACAACGCTTTAAAGCATTTGTCAAGGGGGATTTTGCCCATTTCCCCGAAAATATTTATCCTCTGAGTATAATATGCTTGATTTTTCCGTGGAATTATGCTATACTAAGCTTTGTGACTTCATTATATGACCGCGGGACCCGCAAGGGTAATGAGGAAAGTCCGAGCATCACAGAGCAGGGTAGCTGATAACGTCAGCCGAGGGCGACCTTAGGGCTAGTGCAACAGAGATATACCGCATCTTTGCAGGCTTCACCGCAGAGATGTAAGGGTGGAAAGGCGAGGTAAGAGCTCACCGGGGTGCAGGAGACTGCACTGCCATGTAAACC
>JAFSHE010000326.1 GCA_017440445.1 Oscillospiraceae bacterium
ATATGGTGATCAGACCCAGCGGTGAAGAAAGACTGTCAAATTTCATGATCTGGCAGGCAGCATACGCTGAGTTTGTTTTCATGGACGTGCTGTGGCCTGATTTCAATAAGAAGAATCTTGAATACGCTGTTGAGGTCTTTGCAGCCCGTAACCGCAGATACGGCGGGGTTTAAGTATTCAGAGAGAAAGGACCTTTTATGGCAAAACGACTGATATCTGCTTTTGTTGGTATAATTATAGGGGTCAGTATTATTGTTTTTGATAATATATGGCTTTATGCTGTGGTTGTATCTTTTTTCAGTGCAGTCGGCACATGGGAGCTTATTCGAGCCGTTGGCTGCGACGGTAACAAGCTGCTTAAGTTCTTTTGCACAGGCTTTGCCGCTATTGTCCCCTTTGTGTTGATATTCAAGCTTATCAAATTTTTCCCGCCACTTTTTGCGGGGTACATTCTCGCTCTGTTTGCTCTGATGCTTGCTAACCATAAAAATGTCAAGTTTGAACATATCGCTATGAGCGGATCTGCGGGAATGCTTATTCCTGCTGCACTCAGCTGTGTTGTTCTTCTGAGATATACAGTACCCGCTGATAATCAGGCTATGGGTCTATATCTTATACTCTATGTGCTGTTCTGTGCATGGTTTGGTGATTCAGGCGCATACTTTGTAGGTACATTTCTAGGAAAGCATAAGCTTTGTCCGAATGTAAGTCCCAAAAAGACCGTAGAGGGTCTTATCGGCGGAATACTCTCCGTTGGTGTGTTTGTATTTCTCGAAACACTCATATTTAATCTGTTTGTTTTTGGCGAAGTGCAGATAAATTATATTCCTGTGGTCATAATAGGAATGATAGCATCTGCGTTTGGAGTTCTGGGAGATCTTTCTGCTTCCGTTATCAAGCGTGAGTTCGATGTTAAGGACTTCGGAAACATTATGCCTGGCCATGGCGGTGTTCTTGACCGTTTTGACAGTGTGCTGTTTGTAGCTCCATTTGTTTACTTAGCTTACTTGTATTTCAGCCCGTTTGCTGTATAATTCCGTTCAGGAATTATCGGTGGGGAAATTCCTGCCCATTCACTTCAGTGGATGGGTGGTTTTGTTAAAGAGAATAAATGATATGAAAGAAATTGTTGTTTTAGGATCAACTGGATCGATAGGCGTTCAGACATTAGATGTCTGTCGCATGCATAACATTAAGGTGAAGGCTCTGGCAGTAAAGTCAAGTGTTGCACTTCTTGAGCAGCAGGCTCGTGAATTTCGCCCCGAATATGTATGTATTTTTGATGAATCAGGATATAATGATCTGTCAGCCAGGCTTGCTGACACAGACATAAGGATCCTATGTGGAATGGATGGTCTGTGTGAGCTTGCACAGCTTCCGTGTGATATCGTTGTAAATTCCGTTGTTGGAATGGTCGGACTTCTTCCGACTATTGCGGCTGCTAACGCAGGAAACAATATAGCTCTTGCGAATAAGGAAACGCTTGTTGCGGGTGGCAGGCTTGTAACTGATTGTGTAAAGGAAAATAAAGTTTCGCTGCTGCCGATCGATAGTGAGCATTCTGCGATTTTCCAGTGTTTGCTTGGAGCGCAGGGAAACAAGCTTTCTAAGATACTGCTTACTGCTTCGGGAGGACCTTTTTTCGGCATGAAACGTGAACAGCTCGTTGGTGTAACAAAGGAGCAGGCGCTGAAGCATCCTAACTGGTCGATGGGCGCAAAAATAACTATTGATAGTGCGACTCTCATGAACAAGGGTCTTGAGCTTATCGAGGCTGTAAGGCTTTTTGACGCTGCTCCCGAGCAGATCGAAGTTGTTGTACATCGACAGAGCATTATACATTCAGCTGTGGAGTTTGATGACGGTGCAGTGATAGCACAGCTTGGCTCAACGGATATGAGACTTCCTATACAGCTTGCGCTGACATATCCGGATAGACTGCCCTGTCCTGCTAAAAAGCTGTCTTTGTTTGATGTTGGCGCACTGACATTCGACAGGGCGGACGAAGAAACGTTTGTTTGTCTTTCTGCCGCAAGGAAGTCTGTTATAATGGATGGTAACGCACCGTGTATCGTAAACAGTGCAAACGAAGCTGCTGTTGCACTATTTCTTGAGGATAGGATACGTTTTCTTGATATTGGAGAGGCTGTTACCTCTGCTTTGCATGAAATAGACTTTATAAAGCAACCTACGCTTGATGATATTATGGCGACACAGAAAGCCGCAGAGGAGTATGTACGCATTAAATTTGGAGGTTACTGATGCA
>JAFSHE010000035.1 GCA_017440445.1 Oscillospiraceae bacterium
CAGAGTGTCCGCACTTATCACCGTATCCGCAACGAACCACACATCGTCCTCCGTCCGCACTGCGACCATCTCGAAGCTGTGGCCGTCCATGTGTACGCAGGAAAGCCCCTCGGGGAGCATTTCGGGGGCAAGCGGCAGGCACTCGCAGGCGGGGAAGTACAGGAATTTCCCCAGCATATCCTTCATGGGAAATCCGCCGTAGAGATAGGATGGATTCAGTATCGGATTTGAAACCACCGCCGAATCCACCGAGGGCGCACAGACTATACAGCCTGTCTGCTCCTTAAGAAATGCGCTGCCGCCTGTATGGTCGGCGTGGCAGTGGGTATTAAGCACCAGTGTGAGCGTCCAGCCCTGCTCACGTATTATGCGCAGTGCCTCGCCCGAGGCGGTGCTGTCTATGCCTGCATCTATCATGCAGACCTTGTTTCCCTCGTAGACGTAAAGTCCCATGTTGGTGGGCGCATCAATGTAATAGGTATGCGCACCCACCTTGTGTAGCTCAAACATTCTTTTGTGACCTTTCTTTTGTTAGGAATGAGGAAAGTGAGGAATGAGGAATGAGGAATGAGGAATTATTGTATCCCGCTGCGCGGGATGTATCATAATAACGGCTACGCCGTAGCGTAGCACAGAATAGTTATGCTGTCGCCTATAAAATACGAGGCAATTTCAATCTTCGCCCGCAGGGCGCACCGAAATTCCTCATTCCTAATTCCTCATTAATTCCTCATTGTTTATCTAGTATCTTCCTCAGCTTAAAAAATATCCGTCGTATGAGAAACGATCTCCACAGGAAAACGTACAGCCTGTATGAAATTCCCTCCGAAACGCACTCCTCCCCGTGGAATACCCGTGCGACCTTTCCGATGACCGCACTGTGGGGGACGTTTTTTTCAAGCTCAAGCTGATTATCGCCGCACATCGTCAGCGTTTCCTCCGAGCGCATCACTCGGTGGAGTACAAAGCTGCCGTCCGTCCGCCGATAGAATGCGATATCTCCACGCTTCAGTCTGCCCTCATGCCGCACGAGGGAAACGGAATCCCTCCCCTGATGTATCAGCGGCAGCATGCTTGTGCCTTTAGGGTACAGGCGGAATTCCCCGCCGCTGTGCAGCACTTCCTCTATCACCTCAGCGTACTCGCTGAGGGAGAATTCCTTTTTATTCAAGCAGGTCTGCCCCTTTCAGCGCAGAGATGAACCGTGCGATATCCGCCTTTGCGGTCGCCTCGTCTGTGTCGTACTCTGCGAGCATTTCGGTCAGCAGCTGCTGCTCGGTCGTGTCGCTCTGGAGCTTCTCCCACAGAAAGCAGCCGCTGTCGTTCAGCCGTATCAGCCCGTTGAAGCTGCGGCTTGCCTCGCCTACTGCCACGACCACATTCTGTGTGCCGACCTTTCTCAGCATAAATCCGTTTTTTATCTTCATGATGTACCTCGGTTCTTTGTGTGTTGATGTTTCTGAATTGTTAGCGCTATCGGTAAATATTCAGACGACTGACGATTTGTGATAAAGCTTTGTCTGTTGTTTGAAATACATTCCGTGACGGGAGTTTTTCAGTGATAATAGTGGGTTGTCGTGTTCAGGATTGTTTTGTGATAGGGGCAAAGGGACAACCCTTGGGGAGGGGGAAAAGAAAAACTAAAGAACAAAAAGCGGACATTCCCCCTCCCCAACGGTTTTCCCTCTGCAACTCCTTTTCCCCAACCCCTCCCCTTTGTCCGCTTTTTATTTTCTGTCGGACTTTTATGGGACAGGCGGGTTATTATACACTGTCTTATAAGAATATGACAATATATTTTTGAGCCACCCCCACAAAAAACGAGGAGGGGGTTAGGGGTTGGGAAAGAGAGTGCAGAGAGGAAAACGAGGGGGAAGGGGGATACTCGTTTTTGTGCCAGTTTTCTTTCCCCCTTCCCCCTGGGTTTCCTCTTTGCTAACGGCGCATATAAAGCATGAACTCGATAACCCACTATTATCACAGAAACGCTTTTTGGCCAAATTCATTATATCGCAACAGCGTGTAAAAGTCAAGGCAGCATCGGTGGGGAAACTCCGAGAGCGGCTGTTGACTTTTTCCGTGCGTTTGTCCTACCCTGCGGCGCAGCCGCAGAGGAAACTCTAAAAAATGGCTGTTGACAATTCCTGCTTATTGTTGTAAAATAAAGAATGGATATAAATGCTTCGGCATAAGAATATAAATATAGAAAACATTCAGGGGGAAGATACAATGTGCGGAATCGTTGGCTATGTGGGGAAGAATAACTGTGCTGATATACTCCTCGGCACGCTTGAAAAGCTGGAATACCGTGGCTATGACAGCGCAGGCATCGCAGTATTCGACCACAATAACATCGCAGTGAGAAAGGCTCAGGGCAGGCTTAAGGAGCTTAAGGCACGCATGGAAAAAGAGGGTGTACCCTCGGGCTATGCGGGAATAGGTCATACCCGCTGGGCGACCCACGGCGAGCCGTCGGATGTGAATTCGCATCCCCATAACGGCGGAAATGTTACCATCGTACACAACGGAATCATCGAAAACTACAAGGAGATAAAGAACTTCCTTATCGGCAAGGGCAGGCACTTCATCAGCCAGACCGACACCGAGGTTGCGGCTCAGCTCCTTGACTACTATTACAGCGGCGACCCCGTAGAGGCTATCGTGGAGACCATGCACAATGTCCGTGGCAGCTTCGCTCTGGGTATAATGTTCAGGGATTTCCCCAACACCGTTTTCGCCGTGAGAAAGGAAAGTCCCCTCATCGTGGGCGTGCGTGAGGGCGAGAGCTTTATCGCCTCCGACGTTACTGCGATACTCAACTACACCCGTGACTACTACCTTCTGGAGCCTAACGAGATAGCTGTGCTTTCTCCCTACGGCACCAATATCTACGACCTGCACTACAACAAGCTGAATAAGCAGCTCATGCACGCAGACTGGGACGAGAATGCCGCTGAAAAGCAGGGCTACGCTCACTTCATGCTGAAGGAGATACACGAGCAGCCCGAGGCGGTAAAGACCACCATCCTGCCGAGGATTACAGACGGACTTCCCGACCTTGGCGAGTGCGGCATCACCCTTGAGATGCTCAGGGGCTTCCGCAGTATCCATGTGGTGGCATGCGGCACGGCTATGCATGCAGGTCTTGTGGGAAAATACATAATCGAGGAGCTGGCACGTGTCCCCGTAAATGTGGATATCGCATCGGAATTCCGTTACAGAGACCCCCTCGTTACCAAAGACGACCTTGTTATCATAATCTCCCAGTCGGGCGAGACCGCAGACAGCCTTGCGGCGCTGCGTCTTTCCAAGGAGCTTGGCGCAAAGACCCTTGCCATCGTCAATGCGAAGGGAAGCTCCATCGCCCGTGAGGCGGATATGCTCATCTACACGCTGGCAGGCCCGGAGATAGCGGTAGCCTCCACAAAAGCGTACATGGTGCAGATAGCGGTGATGTATCTCATCGCATTCTCCATAGCGCTTGCAAACGGCGTTATCACGGAGGACAGATGCCGTGAGCTTACAGCGGAGCTGCTCAAGATGCCCGAGCGTATAGAAAAGGCAGTGCAGCTTGAGGATAAGTCCCAGTATGCGGCGTCCACGCTTGTCAATGCGGAGAGCCTGCTGTATATCGGCAGAGGGCTTGACTATGCGCTGAGCATGGAGGGCAGCCTTAAGCTCAAGGAGATAAGCTACATCCACAGCGAGAGCTACGCCGCAGGCGAGCTTAAGCATGGCACGATATCCCTCATCACCGAGGGGATGCCCGCCATCGCAGTGGTGACCCAGAAGCGCCTGCTTGAAAAGACCATCAGCAACATGAAGGAGATGAAGGCACGTGGTGCGTATGTCATCGCTGTCTGCGCAAAGGACACGGAGATAGACCCCGACGCTGCGGATTACATCATCGAGCTTGACGAGTGTCCCGATATCCTAGCTCCCATGACGGCGGTGGTGCCGCTTCAGCTTATCGCATACTACACGTCCGTCCTCAAGGGCAACGATGTGGATAAGCCGAGAAACCTCGCAAAATCCGTTACGGTGGAATAAGAATAACAAAAAAGCAGACCGAAAGGTCTGCTTTTTTAGTAGGGCGGGGGGGTAAGCCTTCGCCCTACGCCTGACTATAAAGATTTCGGATTTTTTGGGGACAGACGGGTTATGATATGCCTTTTTTCGAACACGAGTTCGGGTACAGCGATTTTTCTGATTTTGCGCAGCAAAATCGCAGTC
>JAFSHE010000327.1 GCA_017440445.1 Oscillospiraceae bacterium
GAGAGCGTGTTTCCTTTCTCCGTGAAAGACTGGATGATGTGCGGGGCTATGTGGATGCACGCAAGGGCGACAAAAGACTGCGTCCCGTAAAGGACTACAAAGAGCTTTTTGAGGGAAATGTCTTTTATATCACTCTGATAAACCCCAAAACCGATTACCTGCTTCTGTCTGAAGTATTCAGTCGGGATAATGGTTTTGCAACAAACACAATGTACGATACCTATGACCGCTCGCAGATATGGTATGAGATATTCAACAAACATGCATCCAAAGCCAGTGCCGTTCTTCAGGTAATGGAGCTTACTCACGCTGACAGGCTGGTGTGCTTCGGTGATAACAACAACGATATCTCCATGATACGCTCTGCTGACACAGGAGTTGCTGTGTCAAATGCCTGTGACGCACTAAAAACGGAGGCGGATGTGGTCATTGGCTCAAACGATGAGGGTGCTGTCGCTGAATTCATCCGTCAGCGTGAAGAACCGTCTGACAAGATAGACAGGTTTTCACATGCGCTCAGCTCCGCTATGACAAGAATACGTGGTATGCACGGCTCAGTGGGAACACAGAACGAAAAGCTGATACATGCGGCACTGAAAAACTATTATGTCCCCTACTCTGACGAGCAGGAGATAAAGATAGGTAAATATTTCGCAGACGCTGTAAGTGAGGATGGTATCTTCGAGATACAGACCCGTTCTCTTTATAAGTTGAGAGAAAAGCTTGCAGACTTCACTACTGCTGCAAGGGTCACTGTCGTTCATCCGCTGGAATGTGAAACAAGAACAGTATATATCAGAGCCGACACGGGCGAAATCGTAAAGGAGACCCCTTTCAGAAAGACATATCCAAAGGCTAAGGTCTTTAAGGAGCTTTACTCAATACGAGAACAGCTTCAGAATGAACGTGTACGTGTGATACTCGCAAGTCTGAAAACAGAAAAACGGATATACTTTGAGGGAGATGCTATTCCCGATATCAGATACAAAAGAGTTCGTCAGAAACTCACCATCGAGAAAATACCGCTCGCTTTGCTGGATGAGCTGATACTTGACAGCAAACAGGCATACGCAGAGAAATTCCTTCCCAAGGACCTGCCACAGGAATTCACAAAAAAGGAATTCTGCAAGGCTGCGAAAGAAAGCTCTCTGTCGCTCAGACTGGAGGTCCTTCGTGCCGCAGGAGTCATTATTCAAACAGGAAAACAAGGGAGAAGCTACATCTATTCCCTCGCTGATATAAAGGAGAGCAAATGACTGAATTCATTTTAGGAAAAGCATGTGCAGATGTTTCCGACAAACTCAGGCAAAAGCTGATGGACCTGGTTATAAACGGAAAAAAAGCACTTATCATCGTACCCGACCAATTTGAATTTGAAACGGAAAAAGCGCTGTACAGAGCATGTGCGTCAAGAGGAAAGGCATATCTTTTCTCGAACATATCTGTAAGAACCTTTTCCAAGCTCTCGGATGAGATAATCAACAGGTTTGCGGGAGAAAAAAAGCCCGCAGACGATATAACAAAGGATATAATCATGTACCGTGCTATAAGCGAGATACATGACGAGCTGGAGGCATTCGGAAAGATAGCTCTTAAAGCAGGTTTTGCTCACAAAATGACCTCTACCGTTGCGACATTCAAGGGCTGCGGTATCTCCGCTGCCACTCTTTCACAAACAGTTGACGCTGTAAAAGAGGATTTCCGTGACAGGTCTCCTGCGCTTTTCGCAAAGCTCGGTGATATCAGCAGGATATACTCCGCATACGATGCGCTGCTGTCAGAGTCCTATTCTGACAAGCTTGACAGCACTATGAATGCGGCAAAACTCGCTGTACAGAATGGTTATTTCAGGGGTGAAAATGTATTCTGTGATGGATTCAGTGATTTCTCGGGAAGTCAGATGGAGTTTCTTTACAGCATTATAGACCTTGCCGAAAATGTGACGTTTGCATTCACCACAGATACTTCTGAAAATTCCAGAGATATCTTCGCTACGATAAACAAGACGATATCGTTGCTTGCGGAACACTCGGAGAATGCAGATATCCCTGTTAAGGGGAATAATGAACTCTACGACGAAAACATGCACTTTGATAAAACCTCCCTTGCTGATATTTCAGACGGCGTTTTCGGCGGAATGACAGCAGACTGCTCAGATGGCGATGTACGCATAATAAAAGCAGACGACATATATGCCGAAGCAGATTTTATCGCAGCTGAGATACGCAGGCTAACCACCGAGGAGGGCATGCGCTACAAGGATATCGCTGTACTTTCAGCAGACCCCGCTGAATACCGCTCTCCTGTCGAAAGCGCTTTCGACAAGTATGAAATACCGATCTTCTGCGATATTCCCGAAAGCATACTTCACATGCCGCTTGTCAATCTGGTGCTGTCGCTGCTGAATGTTCTGCGCAGCTTCACAGTTGAGAATGTTTTCAGCTACGTAAAAACAGGTTTTATACAGAAAAGCGACGAAAAGCCTCTCACTATGCGTGACATCAACGACCTTGAAGAATATATCTACAAGTGGGATGTCAAAAACAATGACCTTAAAGCTCCCTTCCCTGACGAGAATGGAAAAACTCCTCATGCGGAGGAAATACGCAAGGATATCATCCCGCCGCTGATGCAGCTGAAATCAGATATAAAGGGATGCACAGGCGCTGAAATAACAAAGCTTGTATGTGACTTTATGTTCGATACGATAGGTGTTCAGCGTGCAGTGGCAGCTCACTGTAAAAAAGCAGGCAGCGAACTTCTTACTGACTCTGACAAGGAAATGATATCCTCGTATCAGACACTGTGGAATACTTTGTTACAGATATTCGAGGGGCTTTATCAGGGACTTGAAGGCTTTAAAATATCCATAGACGACTATTACGGATTAGTGCGTGATATATGCGCTGCCGCTTCACTTGCAAAACCACCGCAGGTGCTGGATTCAGTGCTTGCAGGCGATATCAGCAGAACACGTACCGAGAACACAAAGGTCGTATTTATCGCAGGTGCATGCTACGGCAAGTTCCCTGCTGAAGAAATACAAACAGGAATCTTCTCTGAGCATGAAACAGAGCTTCTCGGCGAAAGCATTATAAAGCTCGGAATGAACAGGCGTGAGCGATACTGCTATGAAAGATATCTTGCATATATCGCCCTTTCTGTTCCCACGCATAAGCTGTATATCACCTATCCGATGCTTGACTCCACATGTGCTAAAATGTCGCCCTCCGACGTTGTGACAGAGCTTACAGGCAATTTCAATATCACTGAAGAACGGACATCGGACTTTGGCGATGACTTCTACTGCCGCTCCAGACGTGCGGCGCAGCAGAGATATGCATCTATTTCCTATACCGACAGCGAAAGGCGTTCAACACTTAAAGCTGCTTTGGGAATGGCGGGACAAGCTGAATTTACAGACATGCTTGACAGGCTTTCCATCGAACGTGCGACCGCATACAAGCACAAGCTTGACCCCGAAACAGCCGAAGCACTGTTCCGCTCAAATACATTTTCTGCTACAAAGCTTGAAAAGCTAAATCAATGCAGGTTTGAGTACTTCTGCGCAAACGGACTGCGAATTAAAGAAAGAAATAAAAAGGGTTACAGCAACCTTGAAGTCGGCAACGCAGTACACTATGTACTTCAGAAGATGCTGGAGGAATACTGCAACAGCATGGATGTTTTTATTACCCTGACGCGTCCTGCGCTTGCTGAAAAAGCTCGTTTCTATCTTGACGAGTATAAGGAAAATGCTCTCGGCGGAGATTTCGCAAAAAATCTTCGTTTCGGATATCTCTACAAAAATCTTACGACAAGTGCTGTGGATATACTTCTCCTGCTTCAGGCTGAATTCGCTGCTCGTGATTACCGTCCGAAGTTCTTTGAACTCAATATCGGTGGCACAAGCGCTGAGTCCCCTGCAACAAGTCCCGCACAGCCTCTTGATACAAACAGACTTAATGACGCTGTACTGTCAGACCACATAGACAATACTAAAACGACTGATAACATATTATCTGATACAGATGATAATACCGATATGCAGACGCTTCCCGGCAGCGCAAGAACATCTATCAACACCGCACCGCTTTCCGTAAAAATACGTGATGATCTTGATATCAGCATAACGGGTATTATAGATCGTGCCGATACCTTTACAGACAAACACGGAAACGAGTATATCCGTGTTGTTGACTACAAAACAGGCTCACGTGAATTCAGCATGGTGAATGTTTATTACGGAATAAACACGCAGATGCTAATGTATCTTATCACGATCTGCGATGCAAACAAGGAGCTTCGACCAGGCGGTGTAAGCTACCTCCCCGCTAAGATAACAGAGCCTGTAAACAAGCGCACAGCAGCTATGTCACTGCTTGCTCTTGACCATGTTCAAAGCGGAATGTTCGTTTCCTCTGAAGCTACTACTGCTGAACTTAACAGATATGCAGATACTATGTCATCTCTGTCAGGGGCAAAGCCTGAGAAGTTCATTCCAAAAGAAGAAAACACTCTCACTGAGGAGCAGTTCAAGGAATTTACGGAGAAATGTCTTTCCCAGACGAGAGATGTACTGAGTAAGCTTTATGACGGTGATATCGATGCGATACCTACTGTCTACACCGAAAAAAACACAAAGAAAAAAGCATGCTCCTATTGCAGATTTGAATCCATCTGCGGACACAACTCCAGAATGGAGATACACGCAGTACCGTTAGATAAAGAAGAAGAAGAAAAAGACGGAGAGGAGGTAAAAACAGATGAAGTGGACTGACGAACAGCTTGCTGCCATTGAATTCCCCAAAAGGGATAATATAAAGCTTCCTGCTGATATGCGTTCAGCTACAGTTACCGCCGCTGCGGGCAGTGGTAAAACTGCGCTTCTTGTGGAGCGAGTTATACGCATCCTATGCGATACGGAAAATCCTATCCCCGCCGACAAGATAGCTATAATGACTTTCACACGAAATGCGGCTGAGGAATTCCGCCGCCGCATGACTGACGCAGTAGCAGCAGCCGCACGGAAGGACCCGAGAAACACTTATCTTTCCGAGCAGCTTATCAAATTCAGGAGCGCTCCGATAAGCACTATAAGCTCATTCTGCCTTTCTGTAATACGTGAAAACACAGAAAAATTCGGTCTGCCTGTCGGTTTTTCTATAATCGATGAAGCAAAAGCTGCTTTACTGAAAGCAAACGCTATCGATATGACGATGGAATACTTCTACTCCGACAAATTCGATCCTGACAGCCGTGATCTGCTTTTCAAGACCTTCTCTTTCCGTGATGACAAAACACTCACTGAAACCATCGGTTCATTGTATAACAAGATTTCATCGCTGACCGACCCATACGACTGGCTTGACGGATGTGCTGACGCCTACTCATCCCCTGCCAAGGCAGAAAAGCGGTTTATTCCCTACTATCTTGATACGATAAACCGCCTGCTTGAAAGGACAAAAAACAGCTTCAACAGTTTCTCGGCTATTATCGATATGCTACCTGACGACCATCCTGACATTAAAAAGCTGCTTTCAATGAGAGAGGATGACCGTGGACGTCTTGACGATGCAATAAAAAAGTTTGCTGCGCTTGGAAATTCTCCGACGCTTGCACAGCTTTATGGTTTCTCGTCTACTATCGGACTTAATGCAAAGGGCGCACTTCGGTTTGCTGCGCTGAGCTGCAAGGATGAATTCATCAAGAATAAGATAGAGCTTCCACGAAACAAATTCAAGGATGATTTCAAAGAAATAATCGCCGTTGTCCCCGACGAAACAATGATGATAAGCGAGCTTGAAAAGCAGCATGACGCAGTATCATCGCTTATCACACTGATAAAGCTTTACGGAGATGAATATACAAAACAGAAGCGTGAAGCAGGATATGTGGATTTTTCCGACTGCGAGCAGCTTCTGCTGGATATGCTGAGGAAGGACGAAGAATTCCGAAATCAGGTATCGCAGCGATATCGCTGTATAATCGTTGATGAGTTCCAGGATACGAACGATATCCAGTATGAGATATTCAAACTTATCTCAAATAAGGAGAACAACCTGTTCTTCGTAGGAGATATCAAGCAGTCTATCTACGCATTCCGAGGCGGAAACCCGAGGATAATGCTGGAGCTTTGCGAGCCTACCATAACGCAAAAGCTTTATGTTTTCCCGCACGCAGACTCCTTGAGAAGAATTCGCAAAAGGAATAAGCTTACCCGTCCTGCACTTCCACGTACAAGGACGCTAAAAAGCGGATGCAAAGTCTTTTCTCTGGGAGCAAAGCATACTCCCCTGCCGCTGAACAAGAATTTCCGAAGCAGGCAGAGCGTCATTGACACTGTAAACGCAATGTTTACGGGACTTATGACCAAGAAATACGGTGATGTAGACTACAACGACAGCACTAAGCTTGTCTGCGGAGCGTCATATCCCGAGGCGACCGCTGATTATACCTCCGAGCTTCATCTGCTGAACTACTATGATGAGCCTGAAAAGGAAGTTGCCGAGGCTCGATACACTGCCTCTCTGATAAATAATATGATGAAGAATGTTTTTCCTGTAAAGAACGGTGAAAACTCGACACGGCCATGTACTTACGGAGATTTCTGTATTCTTCTTCGTGCCTCAACACATGCTGATATCTTCAAAAATGAGCTTGAGAGCTTTAATATTCCCGTAAACTCGGGCGGAAGTAAAAGCTACCTCGCCTCGGAGGAGATATCACTTATACTGAATTATCTTAAGGTAATAGATAACCCCCTGAAAGATGAGGAGCTTCTTAAGATTCTTATGTCCCCCATCTATATGATGAGCGCTGACGACCTTGGCAAAGCACGTCTGGGAATTCTCGGTATTGATAAGGAAAAAGCGCAAGGAACAGACCTCACACCGCTTTACGAGAGATATAAGAACGCTTCCCTTTTCGCTTGTATCAGTGCATGCGCACGAGCTGCGGACAGTTCTGTTTTCGGAGCATTTACAGAGGATTTCTCCGAGGGCGAGCTTGAAAAGCTTCGATCACTGCGCACTGAGGGTCACCCGAAATGTGTGAGATTTCTGACGCATCTTACTGAATTCCGTGCATTCAGAGCCAACAACTCGATCGAACGGCTTATCAGAAAGATATATGATGATACAGACTTCTTTTCTGTGATATCCACATACGAACGTGGCGAGCAGAAACTTGCAAATATCCGTCTGCTGCTGAAATATGCCGCAGATTTCGAGAACAACGGTGGCGGCACACTGGGAGATTTCCTTAGATACACAGACCATGTCCGTGACAGCAGCGAAAGCTTTGCAGAGGCTGTGACAGCAGAAAGCGCCGAAAATTCTGTAAAGATAATGACCTTCCACGCTTCAAAGGGACTCGAGATGCCTATCGTCATCCTTGCGGAGCTTGGAAAAAATCCCAACCACAAGGATACCAGCGGCGCTATGGTGTTTAACCGCAGTGCGGGAATTGGACTTCGATACGTGGATATCAACATAAGATACCAGTACAAGCCCTTCGGCTACACCGCTATTACAATGGCAGAGGAACAAAAGCAAAAGGGCGAAGAACTTCGTCTGCTGTACGTTGCAATGACAAGAGCGCGTGAAAAGCTGATAATGATAGGTAAATGCAAAGAGAAAGATATAGAAACAATTCGCACATACAATTTCACGGCAGATTTCGCCATGTCTGAAAGCAGCGCACTGGACTGGATACTTGCTTCTATGCTGAGATACTCTGACGGTACGATCCTTACAGACGGTGAAGAAAAGGTTTTTGGCGACAATATACTTAAAGCAAAATATGTCAGCGAAGTCCCTGCTGCGCCCGACGAAGCAGACTTCATCGAGCCTGTTCAGTTCAGTCTGTTACATGACGAAGAACAAGCATCACGTATTGCAAAGGCTATTTCTGCCGAGTACAGCAACTCTTCACTGACCTCTGCACGAAGTAAATTTACCGTTACCGAGATCGCTCACATGATCGACAGCAAGCTAGGCGAAGCAGAGCTTTCCGACGGTGGAACTGTGTTCATGAGCCGACCCTCGTTCGTACCTCGAGGTACACTCAGCGGCAAGGAGATAGGCGACGCTTATCACCACATAATGGAACACTTCCCCATCCATGAGATATTCGCAGGACAGGAGCCTACCGAGGAATACTCACGAGAGGTCCTTGAAGGACTGTTAACCAGAGGTGTTCTGTCAGAGGATGAACTTAAACACATCAATCCGAGACACATTTCGGAATTTTTCAGAAGCGGGCTTGGCAAGAGGATGCTAAAAAGCAAACGTATTGAACGTGAATACCCTATATTTGCTGAGCTTCCCGCTCGTGATATCTACGTTGAACAGGACGGAGATACCATTATCCAGGGACGAGCTGATATGTTCTTCTACGAGGATGACGGTATCGTACTCGTGGATTACAAAAGCGACTCAAAAGAAAATTTACAAAAAGAGCTTGAGGCATACTCAAGACAATTATCGATATACCGCACCATACTTCCCATAATGACGGGAGTAAAAGTAAAGGAGATCTATATTTATTCATTCTCCTGCGATACTGCGGTATCCGTTTAAATACAATGAGGTGATACTACGAAAAAACACTACTTTACCAAGGGTGCGGCGCTTCTGATGACATTCGCTGTATTATCATCAACTGCGGCAGCAGAAAGCTATGGCTTCAGGACGAAAAAGGCACTTACGCTCCCCGCACTTGCACCGTATGATAACAAATACACAAATATCCAGTGGAATACAGAGCCAAGCGAGAGCATAGGCGTCCCTGTTGTCTATGAGGAAAGCGTACTTGTCCCATCGGGTGACACGCTGCTAAGGCTCAACGAAGCAGACGGCACCAAAATGGCTGAGATAAAGCTTCCGCAGAAAGCGAACACGGTCTACTCAGGCATTATGGCGGGAAATACGCTTATCCAGCCGCTTGAAAAGGGCATATGCACTGTGGATTTCACCACAGGCGAGATTACTTCATACAAAGAGCTTGACGGTGCGATCGACAGCGACTGCGCAGTTATAGAACAGCTTGCGTACTTCTCTGTAAAATCAAACGGTAGCGAAACGATGATCTGCGCAGACCTTTCAGACGGTCTTTCCACAGTATGGGAACACACAGCAAAAGCGGATATCACCTCCCCTGCCTTACAGGGGGAGCATGTGATATTCGGCGCAGGTAGTACACTCGTGACCCATCACTTCAAGGATGAATCTTTTTGTGAGATACCTGTTGACAACGAAATAATCAGTGCGCCGTTTGCTTCACAATATGCCGTATTCTTCACGGACAATGCAGGAAATGCCTGCAAGCTTCGTCTTAACACCGATGGAAGCATGGAGGAGGATACTTTCGTAAAATGCGCCGTAGGTGCCTCACCCTCTGCACCTGTTGCGTGGAACAGCAAGCTTTATGTAGCCTCTGAAACAGGATTTCATATTCTTGACAGCATTAATATGGAGATATCTTACACTCTCGAAAGCTTTAAGGACGGCTCCGATCCGTTTATCTGCTACGGTAACGGAACAAGAGTTTACTCCGTAGGCGAAAACGAGGGGCGCTACGAACTTCACAGTATCTTTGACGAGGGCGAGGACAATCCCCCCACAGATAAGATACTGGCGATAATGGAGAACTACGAAAACGGCAGATCTGCTGTTTCATCGGGTGGAACTCTGTATTTCCGTGATGGAATAGGCAGGATATACGCACTCACACGGGTTGAATATGATATAGTCAGCATCGTTATCAAGCTGCTGATAATGCTGGCGCTTATAGCAGGTGTTTTTATATGGATAAGAATGATCGGCAAGCGCCGTGCCGCTAACAATCCGAGGTACTGATATGAAAAAGATACTTTTTATCGCAACAGGCGGCACTATTGCCTGCGCACAAACTGAAAAAGGGCTTTCTCCTGAGGCGGCTGCAGACGAACTTCTTGCTCAGCTACCCAATCTCAGTAACGTATGTGATGTCAGTGCAATACAGCTTTTTAATCTTGACAGCACTAATATGTCCCCTCGTGAATGGACAGAACTTGCACTCTGTATCCAACGGAATTACAGCGACTATGACGGATTTGTAGTATCCCACGGTACAGACACTCTAGCCTATGGTGCGGCGGCGCTGTGCTGTCTTATCCAGAACAGTGGGAAACCAATAATCTTGACAGGCTCGCAGCTGCCGATGGGTGCGGAAAACTCTGATGCACCACGCAATCTCTATGACGCATTTCTTGCCGCGTGCAGCAACCTATGCGGAGTTGCCGTGGTATTCTGCGGAAGAATAATCGATGGAAAATGCGCAAAGAAAATTCACACCCGCAGCTTTGATGCATTCCACAGCATGGGCGCAGAGGATATAGGCTATATATCCGTCAAAAAAGTTACACTCCATAAAGAATTTGATCCCGATACAGCGCCTGTGTTTTTCAACAGAATGGACACCGCTGTATCGCTGATAAAGCTTATCCCTGCTCTTAATACAACTATACTTGACTTCGTAGCCGAGCATAGCAGAGTCCTTATAATAGAGGGATTCGGCACAGGCGGTTTCCCTGACTATGGAAACAGATCATTTGAGCTGAAGATAGCCGAGCTTGTCATGAACGGCGTTATGATCATAATGCATACTCAGGTGCTTGAGGGCGGCTGTGATATGTCGCTGTACGAGGTCGGCCGTGATGTCTGCAAGCGATACGGAATAATCGAAGCTAAGGGAATGACCACTGAGATGGCATCGATGAAATCCATGTGGGCTCTTTCGTACTCCTACGGCAGAGAGGACTTCAAGGAGCTGTTTCTTAGGAATATATAATCGTATAAGCCAAGCAAAGTTGCATTATATGCTATATAGGCATATCATAAAGACGAAAGACATGTAAAATACTTTATCCAAGCAAGAAAATCTTATTATTTACACACAATAAATCTGACTGCCACAGGAGGAAATCATGTTAGAAGAACTAAAAAAAGCCGTTTATGAAGCAAATATGCTTCTGCCTAAGCACAAGCTCATCACCTTTACATGGGGCAACGTTTCCGGTATTGACCGTGAAAAGGGACTTGTAGTAATCAAGCCCTCTGGAGTAGAATACGACTCCATGACACCATGGGATATGGTCGTTGTTGACCTTAATACAGGAGAACGTGTAGAGGGCGAGCTTAACCCAAGCTCCGATACACCTACTCATCTTGTATTGTATCGCAGCTTCCCGAATATCGGAGGAGTTGTCCACACGCACAGCAGATGGGCTACAATGTATTCACAGGCCGGAATGGGTATTCCCCCTCTCGGAACTACTCATGCTGACTACTTCTACGGTGAGATACCCTGCACACGCAAGATGACTCCCGAGGAGATAGCAGGCGAATACGAGCATGAAACAGGTAACGTTATCGTTGAAGCTTTCAGTGGCAAGCAACCTGATGATATTCCCGCTGTACTGGTGCATAGTCATGGCCCGTTCACATGGGGAACTGACCCGCACAATGCTGTTCACAATGCAGTCGTACTGGAGGAGCTTGCTTTCATGGCATGGCACAACCAGATGATGAACCCTGTTATCACACCCATGCAGCAGGAGCTGATGGATAAGCACTACCTCAGAAAGCATGGCGAGAATGCATACTACGGACAGAATAAATAAGGAGAAATAATATGGATATCACACTCAAAAACGGAGAAGTCAGTGCAAAGGTCATTTCAAAGGGAGCAGAGCTTAAATCTCTCTGTGTAAACGGCAGAGAGCTTATGTGGAGAGCTGATCCGACGTTCTGGGGAAAGACCTCTCCCCTGCTTTTCCCTATGATAGGCACGCTTAAAGACGGAAAAACTCTCATTAACGGTGATGAATACAGGATAACAAAGCATGGCTTTGCCCGTGATATGGAACTTACCCCCGAGGATATCAGCCCAAACAGCGTTATGTTCTCTCTTGAACAGAATGATACAACAAAAGCTATGTTCCCCTTTACTTTCCGCTTTACTGTGCGCTATACTCTGAAAGCTGACGGAATTACCGTTACATACAGAGTACGCAACAACTCCGAGGACGATATGCCTTTCTGCATAGGCGCACATCCCGCATTTGCATGTGACGGTGATATGACAGACTATCGTCTGGAATTCCCCAAACTGGAAACAGCCGCTGTACCGAACTACAACCTCGAAACAGGACTTCACGAGGAGAACAATCGCCGTTCGCTTATGAACGAGGAAACAGAGCTTTCCCTCTCCCACGAGATGTTCTACGAGGATGTCTGCTACTTTGACAAGATTCGTTCACGCTCCGTTTATCTCCTTGACAAGGAGAACAATGGCGTCAGGGTAGATTTCCCTGATTTCACCAGCCTTGGCGTATGGCAGGCGAAAGACGCACCTTTCCTCTGTATCGAACCATGGTGCGGCTCGGCAGACTTCGATGACTGCACAGGCGTTTTTGCTGAAAAGCGTGGTATAGAGATCCTTAAGCCCCATGAGGAAAAAGCGTTTACCTACTCTATTACAGCAATCAACAGAAAGAAATAAAAAGAA
>JAFSHE010000036.1 GCA_017440445.1 Oscillospiraceae bacterium
ATCTACCCCAAGGAGATAGAGGACTTCCTGTACACACATCCCAAAGTAAAGGATGTACAGGTCATCGGCGTACCCGACAAGGACTACGGCGAGGAGATAATGGCATGCGTTATCCTGAACGACGGCGAGACCTCCGACGAGGAGGAGATCAAGCAGTATGTACGTGATCACATGGCAAAGCACAAGATCCCCCGCTATGTGGACTTCGTTACAGAGTTCCCCATGAACGCTGCAGGTAAGATACTCAAGTACAAGATGCGTGAGGCAGCAGTTGAAAAGCTGGGTCTGCAGAACGCAAGCAAGATCGTTACAGCATAATTACAAGCTAATAGCAAAAGAGAGCCGAAGCAATTCGGCTCTTTTCTGTTATGAATTTCATATAAAAAGACGGGCGGCATCATGCCGCCCGAAGCTGTTATTTTGTTATTTCCAGCAGTCCATGTCGTGGGGAAGTCCTATGTCCTTTGCATGGAATACAGGGTCCCTGCCCTCCCTGCGCTGACGCTCATAGTCCTTCAGCGCCCTGAAAGCGTACTTTCCGAGGATGAATATTACAGGCATGTTTATAAGGGTCATTCCGCCCATCAGGATATCCGAGATATTCCACAGCAGGTCTGCGCTGAGCACCGCTCCCACAAGAATAATGACAAACGCCACGATATGATACACTCTCATGAACACCTTGCCGGGCTCTTTTCCCATGATGAAGATAAGGCACTTATCCACATAGAACAGGTTTCCAAGCAGCGTGGTGAACGCAAACAGTATCATCGCCACCGTAATGAATATCGGTCCGAATGCGCCAAGAGTATTACCAAGTGCCGCCTGAACATACGGTGCGCCTGAAAGCTCTGCGGAAGGCTCAACTCCCGAACACATGCACATGAATGCCGTCGCACTGCACACAAGGACTGTATCAATAAACACAGACAGCACCTGCACCAGTCCCTGCTTTACGGGATGGCTTACCTCTGCGGAGGCAGAGGCATTCGGTGCAGAGCCTACGCCTGCCTCGTTGCTGAAAAGGCCTCGCTTTATTCCGTACATAACGCAGCTGCCGCCGAAGCCGCCGAATATCGCCTTAACGTCAAATGCCTCGGTGAATATCCTACCAAGCACCGCAGGCAGGCTTGTGATATTTATTACGATTATGACAAGCGAAACAAGAATATACGCAACTCCCATGATGGGAACAAGAAAGCTTGTCGCCTTTATCACTCTGCTGCCGCCGCCCATCAGGCAGTAGCACACTATCACTGCGATGACAGCGCCTATTACCCACGGAGTGATCGTAGGGTCGTAAAACTCATACGCAGAAAATGTGGACTGAAGATTATAGGAAGCAAGCATGTTGAAGCCTACTCCGTAGGTGAGTATCAGCAGCACCGAGAATATCACCGCAAGCGGACGGCATTTCAGCGCCGCCTGGATATAGTAGGCAGGTCCGCCGTAGCAACCCTCTGTTCCCCGCTTTTTGTATATCTGCGCAAGTGTACTCTCGACCAATGCCGAGGTACTTCCGATGATGGCGATGACCCACATCCAGAACACCGAGCCAAAGCCGCCGATACACAGTGCGGTGGAAACTCCCACGATATTTCCCGTTCCCACTCGTGACGCAGTGGACACCATCAGCGCCTGGAACGAGGAAACGCTCTTTTCGCCCTTTGGCTTTTCGGTAACTGCACGGAACTGCTCCTTAAACAGTCTGAACTGTGCAAAGCGTGTGCGTACAGTAAAATAGATACCGCCCGCCACCAGTAAGATAATTAAAATGTAGCTGTACAGTGCGTCACTGACAGCCGAAACGATCTGATCCAGCATGTAAAATCTCCTGTTTTGTCAATAATAGTATATTATATCAAAAAAATAAAAGTATGTCAAACAAAACACAAAAAAACCGCCCCCGAAAACTCGGAGGCGAATGACATAATGCTGTATCAGGGCATTACAAGTATCCTACCTGTGCCTCTGTAAACGTTCACCAGACCCTCGCCTGTTGCGGCAGAGCCTATCAGCGACTTTGTGGTCTTTTCAACTGTGAACTGGAGGTTGGAGGACCATGCGATAGCCATGTTTCCATCGATCTTTACGGTGTCGTTTTCAAGCTCGATAGTGATAAGCTCGTCCCTCGGGAGAGCGCACTCAAGCGCAACCACACCTCTGCCAACGAGCGCTGTATTGAACAGACCCTCGCCGCCTGCAACTGCCGCAGAAAAGGAGCTTCTTGCAACAGTCTTTATGTCAACTGTATCATCACATGCAAGGAACAGACCATCATCAACAGTAACGCTGCCGCCCCAGTCAGCAAGATCCTCGAAAAGAATGTACTTCCATGTAGGCTCAAGCACTACAAAGCCTGCGCCTGTGTATCTGGGCTTTACAGCGGACTCGCCTGTTGCTCTGCCTGCGAATGCCTTCATGAATGCGTCGCCTACGCCCTTAACATTTGTCTCAGCGTTTATCTCGCCAAGCATCATCTGCATAGCGCCTGCCTGAAGTATAACGCCCGTATTATTAAGAGTAACTATAACCTGCTTTTTGCGCACGCCCATCTTGGAATTGTAATACGCAACAGCGGGATTAACAGCCGCAGCACGGGATTCCTTGTTGTACTGAAGCAGCGAAAAAGCGCCCTTCTGCTCGGTTATCTGGCGGGCAAAGCTGCCACCTGCAAAGGTGTCCATTGATATCATGTGTCTTTCCTCCATTTCAGATATGTATGATAGGATATCTATCGCTTTTATTATAGCATATCTGCCATGCTTTGTAAAGCACTGTTCCACCGTAATATACACATCCATGTGATCCACCCCGTCACGGGAGTATTCCTTTTCAAAGCAGGGTATCCCTTTGCTTAGCTGATAACAGGATAAATTTCTTTCATTCGGCTCTGCTTATGTGCTTGATTTTTTGCGGTCGTTAGTGTATAATATTATCATAAATATCCGTTTCGGATAAGCATACATGACAGTATCAGGAGGTACACCCCAATGAGCGACGAATTCAGAAGCATTTCACTTGACAACGGCAAGGTACTTACCGTCTGTATCGGAGATATACTCCGTCACGCAGACTGGGACAAGGTTACCGATGACGAGCGATTCTTAAACAAGCATCTTTTCAGAGTTACAGGCTTCACAACGCTCCCGAGGGATGGCAGCCCTGCACTGCTGCTCCGTCAGATAGCGCATCCCATGCGTGAATACATGTACACTGAGGCTCAGCTCAGCACAAAGCTTAATCCTGAGAAATATCCCATGGCAAAGCAGGATCACATCTTCATCCGTCACGATGTTCAGTTTGAAAGCCCCGCAGAGATCGAGGTACTGGAATCCATCCCCGGCGATATGATAGAGTACATAAAGTTCCAGGAGGACCCCAGAAGATCGGATAAGTTCAGGAGCTACTGCAAGAAGTAACACATATCGAATAATTCGCCCCCTATCGTGCTGATAAGGGGCGATATTTATTGCTCTGTTTTTTCCTCGGTGAACACTCCGTACTTTGTCCTTAATCTTGTCAGCTTGCGGCCGAGGGGCTTTCTCAGCACCAGCAGGAACACCGCATTCGATACGCAGTACACCGCCGTTACGGGAAGCGCTGCCGCCATGGCGGCAAGCCACCTTGACAGGCTGAACGTACCCTCTGCCGAGAGTACCGTCCACACATCCATGAATACGGAATACAGCACTCCTGCGAATATGCCGTAAACGCACAGCGGAAGCGGCTTTTCAAGAAGCTGCTTTCTGTTGAGCGCTCCTGCTATAAACCCGATGATGCCCCAGCAGAACATCTGAAACGGAGTCCATGCGCCCTGTCCGAAATATATATTGGATATCACAGCCGACATAGCGCCTACCATAAATCCCGCCTGCGGGCCGAAATACATCGCAGAGATGATAACAACAGCCGTTACGGGCTTGAAGAACGGTATCACGGCAAAGATAAATCTTCCCGCTACGGAAAAGGCAGTCATCACTGCGATAAGCACAAGCTCCCGTGCGGCGGGAGCACGCTTTTCAAACGAAACGAAGAACGGCACACAGCACAGAAACACCGCCGCAAGCGATGCGATATCCCAGCGCTCGCCGCCAAACAGCACAGCCCCCAGTATTGCAGTGAGCGGCACTCCTATCAGCGCCGCCCATCCTATCAGCTTTTTCATGATTTTTTGCGGTCTATACCCGCCAGTATATCGTCAACATCGTATCTGCCTCTGTCACGGCTGTCATCCTCATCAGTGAAAAGCTGCTCACGGCCCTTCGATGCGAGTATCTGGGAGCTTCGACGTCCTGCTGTTTGTGAATGTCCCGCTGACGACGCTCGTCCCGCAGACGGCTTTGACGCTCCCACTGCGGAGGGTACCACATCCCTGCGCTCGGTCGACGCCAGAGCATCCTCAAGATCTATCACCGCACGTGCGGAGGAGTTATTCTTCAGCCCTCTGCCTATCTGCGGCACACTGGACTGCGCAAAGAACGCATCGGACTTCTGCTTCTTCGGAAGCTGAGGTATCTCAGCAGTCGCACCGCTCTTTTCAGCGGGCTTTACAGTGTTATCCACGTATCTCTTAGCCGCCACGGAGGACGGAACAGCTCCCGCAGGAGCTTTTGGTGTCACAGGAGCTTTTGGTGCAACAGGCTGCTCACGAGATGGTTCTTCCTTTTTTATGACAGCGGGAGAGGGCTTTTTAGAGGTCTGCTCCGCAAGCCTTTTAAGCTCCTGTAACTGATCCGTGCTTTTCTGAGCAGACTGAGCAGGTCTGCTCTGCTGTGGAGCAGGCTTGCTGACAGGATTTCTGCGGGCGCCCTGCGCACCGTATGTAAACAGAACACTGTCGGCATTCTTGCTGCCTGCCGCACCGCTTACACGGCTGTACTCTGCTTTTCCGTCAGGCTTTACGGAGATACCGCTCTGCGAGGGAGCTGCATTATCCGCTGTCTTTTTCTGGGGTACTACCTCGGGAAGCTCGTCCTTTTCACTTCCCCTTACCAATGTAAATACTATAAGCGCAAGGCACGGAAGCACAGCCATCAGGCATACGCCCCAGGGCGACAGCGAAAAACGTATCACTGTGCCGAGAATATCGCTGCTCCAGCCCGCTCTGCCGACTAGGGCGCTTTCGCTTATCGTAGTAAGCTCTCCCTCTGCGTCTGTAAGTTCCAGCGTATATACGCCGTCTGACATGGTTATGCTTTCCGCATAGCCAAGTGCGGGGATGATCTCCTCGTCAATGCCTGCGGCAGAATACAGCACAAGGTTGCCCTCTGTGATATCGTAAGGCTCGCACTGCTCGATGACCACCGCAGCGCCGCTGTTGAGTCCGTCAAAGCCGGACTCCTCACAGAGATACAGATTGTATCCGAATGCGCCGACAAGACCCTCCGCCCCGAATACCGCAGAAATAACTATCATAAAAACGCATGAAACAAACAGCAGCACGCACACTGCTATCCCAATTCCACGTACGATTTTTTTGCCCATTTTATAAAAACTCCTCTTTTATACTTGACAAATCCACAAAAAAATATTATAATAGATGTGTTATTGCAACAGCCTTTTATCCATACATTTTCAGTATAACATATATTCGGCTTTTTTGCAAGATGTTTTTAAATTTCATTTGCTGGTATAGCTCAGTTGGTAGAGCAACGCATTCGTAATGCGTAGGTCGTGGGTTCGAGTCCCATTCCCAGCTCCATACCCATAACACACGCAGACCCGCACCACAGCCGCTTTTGGCTTAATGGTGCGGGTTTGCTGTTATTTACAGTATTGTTCACAACACCCGCAAAAGATGAAAAAACACCATCAAAAACGGCATTACAGACAATCATGCAACACGAAATGCAACACGAATAATTGCTTTAAAATGGCTATATAAAACAACAAAACCCGCCCCTCTCGGAGAAAAACCGAAAAGGGGCGGGTATATTTTTATTCAGCTGTCATGACGGTATACTCGTACCCGAGTGCCTTGAGCTGATTTTTAGCTGTGGTGAGGGCGGCTGTACCCTTGCAGACCTTTGTTCCTACTACAAAATAGGATTTATCGGCGGGCTTGCTGTTCTCTGCGGGTTTCATAAGCTCCCTGACCTCATCTCTGAACCAGTTCATATCCTTACCGAAACGAGATGTCCAGTGTTCCACATCCCCGTGATTGGATGCATAGCCGAGCGCATGCGCCTCCTTGTGGCTGACTATATTATCCACAGGGAACTTATAACGCTCTGCCAGTTGAGCGCACAGTTCTGCTGCCGCACGGAAAACCTCGTTGAAATACTTTTCGTTGGTAAGTGCATCCTCGCATATCTCTATCTGAATGTAATTATCATTGTAAGAGCCTTTAGAGCCGCTGCCACAGCCCCAGCACGAATAGTTCCAAGGCAGCAGCTGAGCTATCCTGATCTCTCCGTTTTTGTCAAGACCGATAAAGCCATGCGGACAGCGTTTCCCGGGCTTTCCTGTGGGTCCGAGCGGCTGAGCCATATTATAATGGTTGTTGTACTTGTTAGCACCGCAGATATCGGGCTTGTCAACATATCGCCACAGATTAGGATTGTTTGCACCTGTGGAATGCAGTACAAAGCCCTCAGGGGCCATTATTTGCGCTGCGATATAGCACAGGTTTTTCGTTGCAAATGCGCTGAATATCTTCGCCATTATTCATCCTCCTTATCCGTGGTGGAACTGTCTGCAAGTCCCTCACCGATGGTGTAAGCTACCACAGCGGCGCCTGACATTATACAGCCCGAAACAGTCTCGGCACTGTCTTCGCCGCCGCCGAAGGCGATGATAAGGCCAGCAACAAATCCGCTGATAGACAGCCAAAACTTACGGCTTGTAAGCTTTCTTTTCCAGTTGTTCATGATATCCTCCTTACCCCAGCCCTAAGCGGGCCAGTATATAAGCCACTACCGCACCTGCTGCGGTGAGCATTACCTTCTCCATGATTGAATCCCAGCGTTTAGCAGGCTTGCTGGTGAGCGATTTGACGTCGCTCTTTATCTCCTTGATGTCGCCGTCCATGTCGTCCTGTCGCTTCGCTATGACTGCAATACTGGACAGCATGCGCTCGTTATCCTCAAGCTTGCGCTCTACATCATCAAGGCGGCGGCCGTTGCTCTTGCAACGGGCTTCTACCTCTGCCACCTGAACCTCCAGTTTCTTTCCGAACAACGTCACACCTCCGTAGTCAGTGTGGCAAGCTCCGCTCTGAGAGCCTGCGCTTTTGCTTCAAGCTCCGCAAGGCGGGCTGTGTCCTCGTCTGTTCCTGTTTTTGCCGCTACCGCAGCAGCGGGACGAATACGTGCATTGTCTATCTTCTTGAATTTAATTCTTATCTTCCACGCTTTCAAACGGTTTTCTCTTGCCTGCTTTTCCTCTGCAGTCTCAGCAGCCTCTGTAAGCTCATCATAATTCTGCGATGTAAGCATAGTTTCCATCCCCCCTCTGCATAACGTCTGTTATCTCTGCCATGCTCGGGCGCAGGTCTACGGGGTCGATGTCACCCGTGCTGCGCACCTGATAGTAGCGCTGACACTTTGCAAGCTCTGTCGCCACGTCAGGAGGGGCGAACAGTGTAGCGTGCGAGCCACATTCAAGCTTGACCCACTTGAACTTGCCTTTTGCATCGCCTGACGATGTGTACAGCTGAATTCCGTTTTTCGGCACAGTTGTCTGCTTGACTGTGAATGTGTGCGTATGCACGCCCTCGGAAGATATTGTATACGTGTCGTTCTCGGAGCCGTAATACTGCGCAAGCTTGAATTCGCCTGCCAGCTCCGCCACCTCCAACGACACTGTAACCGTCTTACCGACAAGGCGCTCAAAGCCCTCTATATACTGGCGCAGATAAGCGTCAAGTCTTGTACCCGAGGACTCAATAACAAGGCCATCGTCAGCCACTGTAACAGTGCCTATCTTCTCGATCGTTCCGCTCTTGGCGAGACACCAGCCGTCAACGGTGTAACCCGCAGCGGAATATACGCTCTGACCACGCTGATTGATGATCCCTCGGAAGTCGCTGTTGATAAGGATGTTAGGGTTGCTCGCCACCTCCGCTACATCTTCCGATGTAAGATGAATAGAGCTATTCGACGAATGAATATTAATTGCGTTTCGTGCCTCAGCGTCTACTGTTCCGCCGCCCCCTCCTGCGGGGGCGCACCTAAAAACCAGTTCGGTATCGTCGTGCGCCGCCAGTGCGACACTTCCTGTGCCGAGCAGATACAGCGTTCCGCAGGTATCACGAAGCTCCACCGCCTGACCTGCGGGAATAGACATCACTCCATCCTCGCCCGCTACAACAGGCGACCTGCGGGATGCATAGACGATATCCACTGTATCGTTACGTATATCGCAGTTCTGCCCGCTGATCTTTGCCTCCTGCTCAGTTCCGCTGAGCAGTATCGTTTTTTCGTTTGCCATTTTGTCCTCCTTATATACTCATTAGCCATGCCATATTCTTCTTGATGTCTGCCTCAGAGTGCGCCTCAAGCATAACCCCGACGAACTTATATCGGAAGTAATTGAGTATTTCCCAATAGCCCGATATACTTTCGGCATATACAGACTGTTCAGACATCAATAATCCGTTGATGTAGAATTTAACTGTTGCCCCCGTCTTACACAGAGCCATCACAGCATAATCCGATGACGGGATATCACTTTCATACTTGCCGTAATAAGAGCCTGTGCCGATCGCCCACATCTTATCAAGCGTACACACATTCGACTGTGGAGTGCCGTTATAATTGGCGAATGTCGATGTCCAGCCAGTAGGCAAGGTGTCATAATCGTTTGCCTTGGCTACGATATACGCTGTGTAGGTGTCTACTGTGTCTACTGTATCAGGAATGGAAAGCTGCGCCGACACTGCAATACCGTCCGAGAGCTTCTCTGCCTGCGTCATGTCTATGGATGTACCGCCTGCAAGATTAGTCCACACGTTATCAGAAGTATAGCGATAATCGTACATATACAGCGCCCCGTCCTGAACCGGCAGGCCGTATCTTCCGCTTGCTTCGCCTAATCCCATTGATATCGCAACTGCCATAAGCACGGCATTATGCCATTCTATGTCAGTGATATCCCCGCTTGCCGTCGGCTCAATGGCATTCCCCGCATCGTCGGATATCTTAGAGATAAGACCCGTTTCGTCCTTCTCGGCGGTGTAGGTGATGCCGTTCACCTTCATCGATGTGTCGGAGAGATATTCGTATTCGGAGAGGGGGCTTGTTGAGGCGTATGCACTCACCTGACTTTCCGTGCTGGACATTCGGTTGTTGGCAGAACGCTGATTGCTCTTGCCCTCCCCTGTACAGGATATCCGCTCGACAAATCCTCCGTTGTGGCTGACTGATAGTTCCTGCTCCATGACTACCACATTAATGGCATTACCCTGTGAATCCTCTGTCGTGAACACATCTCCTGGTTCGAGGATATCTTCTGCAGGCATCTCCAGCGAGCAGGAGCAGTAATTCATCCCGCCGAGCCTGGACCATGCATACTCTGCGACGGCGACCGAAGCAAAGGGATTATAACACTCGATCACCCCGTCGGGCTCAGGGTCGTATTCGTTGCTGTCACCGTCTATGAATATCTTAGTGTCACCGCCCAAGTCAAACAGGATGCCCTTGACGTTGTAGCCTCCGTCACCTGCGGCGTCCATACTGTAGCAGCGGTTTCGGTCTATCAACTTGTTCGTCCGGGTATAAGGGCGTATCTGCAGCACCTCATCGGGAGAAAATCTTGCATTTCCCCCATGACAAGCCGCAATATAACTGATAAGCTCCCGCGCTGTGTAGCCGTCGGGAGCCTTGTTTACAGTGAAATTCTGACACCGAAAATCTGTGGTAGTCTTAGCTCTGGCGCAGACATATTCCAACACTTCCTGCATAGTACAGGGAAACACAGGAGTTGCTACGTATGAGGTGTCCTCCCACTTCACGACCTTGTCCATCCTCGACATATTGTCGTATGCCTTTACAGTGGTCATGCCATGCTCTGTGTACGAGCTATCGACATAAAACATTCCCATCTTGACCCATTCTGTTGCGGGAGCAGTACAGCGTTTGTAGACCTCCACCTTTTTTCCGCGCCCGCCAAAAAGAGATGTGGCAAGCGTTCTCAACGACAATCTGTCCGACATACATGCGCCAAGCTGTATTCCGTCAGAAGATGAGCGGGAGATATTGATGCTGATTATCTTATCTGCTGTGAGCATATCAGGCTCTGCCGCATTTCCGTATACCAACACATAAAAATCGAACTGCCTTGCCGAGCCTGTCACCTGTGTCAGATATCCTTCTGAATAAGTGCGCATATATCTACACCTCCTCGAACGATAGTGCGATATCCCCGCAGATGTAGCCGCCATCCGCCGTGTAGATAACAGGAGTGGGTATATCCCCGTCAAGGTGCATGATATAGGTCTTTTCATCCACCGTAACAGGGAATGAGATAGCGGCGATGACGGCTTTTATCTCAGCCCATTTAACGCTGTCTATGAGCGGTATCTGTACTACGATACGTGTCTTGGATAGAGCGGATATCCTGTCTATCACCGCAGAGCCGTCAAGGGTATAGTTCACGCTCTGGCTGCGGAACGTATCTGATATCTCAGGGGGGATTATCAGCTTTCCCACGTCGATTTCACCTATTTTAAAGATCATGCTGTCCCTCCTTTAGAACGTAAACGGCGATTTACCGCTCTGCTTTGCAAGGTCGTTGATGTCCTTTACGGCGACCTTGCCTATGGTGAGATCACGAGCTTTCAGCTCGATCTCAAGGTTCATATCCAGTGCTTCCACCTTGCGCTGAAGCTTTGTGATGGCATTCACCACGTCGGCGAGGTCTGTTTCTCCAGATGCAGATGACCCCGATGACGTTATCTCCCCGCTTGTAAGCGCATCGATGCTGTGTGCCGCCGCAGAATTTCCCATAAGGTCAGAGCCTATCAGCGAATTCAGCAG
>JAFSHE010000328.1 GCA_017440445.1 Oscillospiraceae bacterium
AGCTTTCCACGGATCTTCTTTCTTTTCAGGTGCTTTACTCTCCGTAGGTGTGGGCTGTGGTATCGGGGTAGGCAGTTCCGGTTTCGGCTCGGTGGGCTTTGCAGAAGATGCGTTAAGCATATCAAGCTGTGCCTGCCGTCTTGCTCGTCGGGCTGCAAAGAACTTCTCCACCTGTTCCGCAGCAGCTTTCCTCCTTGCGGTTTCACTCTTTTCTGTGATAGTATTAGGCTCGGCAGATTGTTTCAGCTTTGTCGGTGCGGTGACTGTCTGTGTCGGCTTCGGCTCGGTCTTTGGAACAACAGGCTTCGGCGGTTCGATAAGCATATCGGGAGTGACATTCGCCGCTGACAGCTTTTCTTGTATCTCTGCTATCTGCTCGGTGATACGTTCGGGGGTGAAGTCTGCGCCCAAAGTGTCGGCTCTTGTAAACTTCTGTTGACCGTCACCTGATAGTCTGAATTTCAACTTGACCTTATTGCTCGGCTTATACACATATTCAATACCGCACTCACTGCACTTTTCAAGAAAGTCCTTGAAGTCATGGCTGTAAAGCATGACCTCTGCAATACGGACACGGAGCTTTTCTTTCCACGACTTGCCCTCTTTCTGCATATCCCTCTCAAAGTGAGATACCCCATGTCCCTTTTCAGGCTCGGAGATAACAGATATGCCGTGTTCGGTGCATATCTCGTCCGATAATTGCCTGAGTTCTGCCCACGCACGTTCAGTCTTTTTACCCTGATTATGCTCGGTGGTGAAGCTCAGTCCGTTATACAGATTGGTATTATTGAAGATGATGTGTGTATGGATATGCTGGCGGTCGCTGTGAACGGCAAGCACATACTGATAATCACCTTTAAGATAGCGGTCACAAAGTTCTTCACCGATCTGCATAGCCTGTTCAGGTGTAACTTCACCGGGAGCAAAGCTCTGTATCAGGTGGTATGCAAGGATTTTTGTTCGCCCTGTTCCTCTGTCTCGGACAGCTCGGAAATCTTCGCTTGCCCCTGCGCTGTCGGCTCTGCAAGCATAAGAACTGACATATACGCCGTTGACGGTCTTATCTCCGTCTGTGATGTAAGCGATTGCCGCGCCGACTGTTGCTTTGATGCTATGGATAGAAGTAACCGCCAAATCTCTCCGACTCCTTTCTTTATTTCGGTCATATCATCTGCGTAAAAGTTACCTGTGCTGTGCAGGCGGACAGCTATCTGATTGATGTTCGTGCCGATGCGTTTCATAGCCTTGTTGACCTCGGCAAGTCCACCGCTGTCGGGAGCAAGGTCAAACCTCGCACGAACGCAGTCACGGATATACTCAGTTTTGTTTTTGTACCCGTACTGATCGCACTTCGCAAGTATATCCTGCATTTCGGATTCCGTGAAGCGTACATTGAGCGTGTAGGACTTCTTTTCTTTCTTACGTTTCAGGTACTTGCGTTCATCATCGGTAAGTTCGCCCTCAGACTTGTGTGCAAGGGTATCGTCAAGCTCGGACTGCACCTCTTTGTCCAGGGCGTAGTTGATAGCTCCATCATAGCTCATGCCTGAGTTTTCAAAAAACTTTTGCTTGCGTGGTCTGCCACGCTTTTTCTTTTCGGTATCCATAGTGGTGTCTCCTTTATCTCTATTTCGGCGTCAGCCGATTTTCTATGACCGCTGTGCGGTCTTTTTTCGGGGCTTGGGGTGTCCCCAACAAGCAGATGTATTTTCGTCCGTGTGCGGCGCAAAATACAATGCTTGCTATTTTTGATGCGCTGTCGCGCAGTTTTCTGCCTGCTGTATCTCTGTATCTCGCAGGCTTTCGCTGTTCCGTCAGCGAATTTGGAGCTATGCGACTTATCATCTCCGCCGCATTGGTCGGCGGTCATACTCGCTCACGCTCCTGCGTGATGCTCTCAATCATCATCGGTGTCAATATTCTAAACTGGTACGGCGCAGTTATCGTGCTGGGAGTGCGGCAATCTGGTGAAAATCCTTCTCAATAGTTATTACCAAAATAATCACGGCTTCGTTAAGCATAGTCTGCGAAATCTTTTACTGAATTTTTTATAGCCTGTTTGTGCATAACGGAGAATATCTCGATGGTACTTAACGAATGGCTGAAAATATTGGTATTGATATGTAGGAGAGCGTTATTCTCCTGCGGTCACTGGCTGTAAGAGTGCCGCCATTTTACACTGGGGAATTTTGAAAATTTACTCAAAGTTCATGCGCACTGCGAATAGACAAACGCTTTCGATGCGCGCTATAATATTACCGTGGGGTATGTGAGTATCCTACGATACCAAATGAAGTGAGGTGAAATGAATGCGTGGAAATCTGAACGACAACCAGGCTAAGATTGACAACGCTGATAAGGCTGTGAGAGCTGCCCTTGAACGTAAGCGTAAGATCATTATGCAAAGCAAGCAGATCGCTTACGATATGCTCTCTGAGCTTTACGGCTTGGAAGGACAGGAGCTTGTCGATACTGTGACAACGGAGCATACTCTTATCAGTAAGCTGACTGCAAGCGGTATGACCTATGAGCAGATCGGTGAGCTGGCTGACGATAGCTCTGCCGAGAAGTACGGCAAGCAGATGAGCTTTTCTGAAAGTAATCATTCCTACTCGGAGTAACATATATTCCGACAACAAAACGATTGTAGCCGTACCGTCCGAAACAGTGTCCTACGCGCACAAATCAGAGACAAAAAGTTTGGGCGCAATACCAATGGACAAACCTCGGCGGTGCGCGCTATAATGTTATTGTGCAGGAGTAACGCCCTGCAACATCAGCTATGCGTGTAGAGATAGATAATCGCAAGCGGAAAGGAGACAATTGAAAGAGACAACTACTACCATAGAGAAAGAGAAGGTAGACTGCTCCTATTCGGAGTACCGTATCGGTCTGACAACTTATCGTGTCAAGATCAGTTTCAATTCAGATACAGATGAAAGTCTGGAAGATATTATCAACCGGCTTATCGCCCGTGAGATAGAAAAGTCTGCGTGAACAGATAACGGCAGGCTTGATATTCCCGACTTTCTGAGTATATCATAGCCTGCTGTTTTTTGTCGGAAAGTGAGGAAATAATGACAGACAAAATTACAGCACTCTATTGCCGTCTCTCGCAGGAAGATATGCTTCACGGGGAGAGCAATAGTATTACTAACCAAAAGGCGATCCTTTCAAAGTTCGCCGCTGACAATGGTTTCCGCAACACCAAGTTTTATGTGGATGACGGTATTTCGGGAACAACATTTGAACGTGACGGCTTCAAAGCAATGATGGCTGACATTGAGGACGGCAAGGTCGGTATCGTGATTACAAAAGACCTTTCAAGACTCGGTCGTGACTACCTGAAAACAGGTGAACTGATCGAAATGGTGTTCCCTGATTATGATGTCCGCTACATTGCGATCAATGACGGTGTGGATACCTTAAAATCCGAAAATGAGCTAATGGCTTTCAAAAATATTTTCAATGACTGGTACGCTCGTGATACTTCCAAGAAAATCCGTGCCGTCCAGAAAGCAAAAGCTCAGGCAGGCAAGCCCCTTGCCACGCACCCGCCTTACGGATACAAGAAGTCCGAAACGGATAAAAACCAATGGGTCATTGACGAAGAAGCTGCCGCTGTGGTAAGGAGAATATTTCAGCTCTGCATTGAGGGAAACGGTCCGACCGTGATCGCAAATATCCTGACTGCAGACGGCATACCGACACCGACAGCATATTACCGTTCCAAAGGTATGAACGTATGCAATCAGAACGCTAAAACAAAGCATTGGGGAATGGCAACGGTCGTTCATATACTCGAACGAATGGAATACCTCGGACACACGGTCAATTACAAGACCTATCGTAAGTCCTACAAGAATAAGAAGCTGTATGAAAATCCGAAAGAGAACTGGCTTATCACTGAAAACACTCACGAGCCTATTATTTCTCAGCACGATTTTGACCTTGTGCAGGAGATACGCAGTCACAAGAAAAGAAGGCAGAAAAGCGGTACGGTAAGTCCCTTTGCAGGAATAGTCTACTGTGCGGACTGCGGTAACACTCTCTATGTCGGCAGGGCGCAGACCTTATCGCCTAATCAGGAGCATATGATGTGTTCCACCTACGCACACGATTCGGACGAATGCACTGCCCATTATATCAGGACTTGTGTACTGACCGAAATTATCCTCGGTGAGCTGAACAAGCTCTCGCAATTTGTAAGGAACAATGAGGACGAATTTGTCCGCAGGGCAATGGAAAACTCCGCAACGACACAAGACAGTGAGATGCAGACCGCAAGAAAGGCACTGAGAGTTGCAGAAAAGCGTATCAATGAGCTTGATGACCTGTTCGAGCGTTTGTATGAGGACAACGTGTCGGGTAAGATCTCCGATGAACGTTTCGCTACGATGTCGGCAAGATATGAAACGGAGCAGAGCAAGCTGAAAGCCGATGCAGCCAAGCTCTCCGAAACGATCAGCCGCAAGGAGCAGAAGAAAAACGATGTGATGAACTTTGTGGGTATCGTCAAGAAGTATGAGGAGTTCACGGAGCTTACCCCTGAGATCATGCACGAACTGATTGACAGGATCGTTGTTCACGCTCCCGAAGGCGGAAGGGCAAACCGCACTCAGCAGGTGGATATTCACTTCCGCTTCAACGTCGTGACAGCAACCGCAACGGCTGATTTCAAGCAGTATTATGTAAGAAGAAAGGCTGTGTAGAGCATTTTCTACACAACCTTTCAATTAAGACCTGAGATAGTTCTATATGTGTACTCGCCTTTTCGCCAAGGGGTCAACTTATGTATTAGCCAGTACATCAGGTGAGGTAAATGCTAAAATAATCATTGCAAGCGCTATTATCGCAACAGTTGCTGCAACACCAAGTATCAGTGCTTTTTCAAATTTGCTTTTTTGAGGCTGCGGATTGATTTCATCCATCCTCTCATTGATGATATCTGTAATGGTTTCATTGATGTCTTCGCTTGTCTTTGAGTTTGGGAGATCAACAATAAAATGCTGACCACAGTAGTCACACTTTATTTCTGCACTGCTGCTGTCTACATCAAGACCTGCTCCACAGCTGGGGCATTGGTAATGCTTAAGCTCCATTTTTTACCTCTTACTTTTCACCCATAAGACGTACCATAACAGCCTTCTGTGCGTGGAGTCTGTTTTCAGCCTCGTCGAATATCTCAGCAGCATGAGCCTCAAATACCTTAGCAGTGATCTCCTCCTCACGGTGAGCAGGGAGGCAGTGCTGAACCATTGCGTCGCTCTTTGCAACAGCCATAACAGCATCGTTGATCTGGTATTTGCCCTCGAATACAGCACGGCGCTTTTCGGACTCGCCCTCCTGACCCATGGAAGCCCATACGTCAGTGAACAGAACATCAGCATCAGCAGCAGCCTCAAGAGGATCGGAAACCAGCTTGAAGTTGGGGTACTGCTTAGCAAAATCCAGTACCTTCTGGTCGGGATGATAGCCCTCGGGGCAGGCAAGGGAAACATCCATACCTACCTTCAGACAGCCAACAGTGAGAGAGTTTGCCATGTTGTTTCCGTCACCAATGTAGCACATTTTCAGACCATCAAGCTTGCCCTTGTATTCACGAACTGTCTGCAGGTCAGCGAGTATCTGACAGGGATGACAGAAGTCAGTCAGACCGTTGATGATCGGGATATTACCGAATTCAGCGAGATCCTCGACCTCTTTCTGCTCAAAGGTACGGATCATGATACCGTTTATGTAGCGGGAGAGAACACGTGCAGTATCCTGAACAGGCTCTCCACGACCGATCTGCAGGTCCTTGGAAGACAGGAACAGCGCATTACCGCCAAGCTGATACATACCTGCCTCAAAAGAAACACGTGTACGTGTGGAGGACTTCTGGAAGATCATACCGAGCGTCATGCCCTTTAAAAGGTGATGGGGAATACCGTGTTTCTGCTCATACTTGAGCTGATCTGCAAGGTTGAGGATGTCGATTATCTCCTCTGTGCTGAGGTCCAGCATTTTAAGTAAGTGATTCATTTGTATTATTTCCTTTCTGGATGATTATTTTAAATATTCTAGCGGGATGTAGTCATATATGTGCTGCATTTTGCCGTTTTCAAGCAGGTCAACGGCGATAAGCTGTTGCTCAGTTCTTTTTCTCTGCAGCTTATTGAGTTTGAGTGTTAAAACCTCTCTGTAAAGCTGACGTGCGTCGTCAAATCTTCCTTGTTCTGCAAGCAGATCAGCTTTTAAGCCTGTCGAATAAAACTTGTCTGTTTCCTCCACTATCACTTCAGCAGCTCTGTCAAGCTCATTTTTATAAAGAAAATAGCAATACAGTAGCCTGCGTATGACAGCTTTGCAGGCCTCTAGTTTACTACATTCCTCAAAAAGGGAAGAGGATTCGCTGTAAAGGCGGTCAAGCTTTTCCGCATCGTCAAGGTGTAAATATGTATGTATTGAAGAAACATAGTAATTCAGACGAAGTATCATTTCTGAATTTTCGTGCTGTTTGCTGTCATCAAAGCTGAACTGGGACAGATACTTTGCAGCCATATTGGGTTGTTGGATTTCTGCCGACCTGAAATGATTTGAAAGCAGGATTATGATAAGGTTTGTTAATTCTGTTTCCTTGTTGTAAGCTGCATGCTCATATCTTGCCAAAAGCTTATTCAGGTTTTCTTCTGACAGAAATCCGTTTTCGGAAAGCTCCTTTGAGCATTCCGCCAGTTCATCCTGATGTTCATTGATATGCGCACTCAGAATTATTATCAACACACCAATTACTAAACACGCAGGAATAGCGATCAACAAAGGGAAAAGCACATTAAATTTGAATATCAGTGCAAGAATAACTATAACAAAAGCAACAGGAATATACGCAAAAACTGTGTATATTAGAATTGCTTTAAGCAATTCCTGGATGAACTGAGCGGTACTTATTTGCTCATTGTTTTTACCGATTGAAATAGTAAAGGTTACATTACGCTTAGCCATTCAGCAGTCCTATCAGGATATCAAGACCCTTGTCTATCTCCTCATAGCTTATCGTAAGGGGAGGGAGAAGTCTTACCTTTGTCTTGGCAGTAAGCAGCAGCAGCCCCTTGTCAAGTGCAGCCTTTACGATGTCGCCTGCTACCTTTGTCTTAAGCTGGATACCTATCATAAGACCCATTCCGTCTACCGAAACGACCTCGGGGCAGGAGAGGAGCTTTTCCTTGATATAAGCACCCTTCTTTGTAACCTCGTCAAGAAATCCTTCGGAGTTTACTGTTTTAAGAACTGCATTACCACCTGCGCAGGAGATAGGATTACCACCGAATGTGGAGCCGTGAGTTCCTGCTGTAAGAACCTTTGCGCACTTTTCGCCTGCAAGGCATACACCGATAGGAACACCCCCTGCAAGACCCTTTGCGAGTGTTGTGAGGTCAGCCTTCTTTCCGTAATTGTCGCCTGCAAGGAACTTGCCTGTTCTTCCGACGCCTGTCTGTACTTCATCGGCGATGGTGAGAACATCCTTTTCAGCACACAGCTTGTATATCTCCTCGACAAATGCGGGATCAAGAGGCATTACACCGCCCTCGCCCTGGATGTACTCGAACATTACTGCACAAACAGTATCATCAAGCTTTGCACGCAGATCGTCGATGTTGTTTGCTTCAACATAGATGAAGCCTTCAACAAAGGGGAAGAAGTAGTTGTGGAACACATCCTGTCCAGTTGCAGACAGTGTACACATAGTTCTGCCGTGGAAGGAGTTCACCAGTGTGATGATATTGTGACGCCCCTTGCCATACTTATCGAAACTGTATTTTCTTGCGATCTTTATAGCACATTCGTTAGCCTCTGCGCCGCTGTTACCAAAAAACATATCAGTATATCCTGCGGTCTCACAGAGTGCCTTGGCGAAATCAGCCTGAACTTTGGTGTAGTAGTAATTAGATGTATGCTGGATGCTGTGAGCCTGCTCGCAGACCGCCTTTACCCAGTCCTCGTTACAATAACCAAGGGAGTTTGTACCTATTCCGCTTCCGAAATCTATGTACTTCTTGCCGTTTTCATCGATAGCGATACGATCCTCACCCTTGTCAAGGACAAGATCATACCGTCCGTAGGATGGCATAACATATTTGTTGAATTGTTCTATTGTACTCATTTTGTTACCTCTTAAGGAATAATCATCGTGCCTGCACCGAGGTCGGTGAGCAGCTCGATAAGAATGGAGTGGGGAATACGTCCGTCAATGATATTTGCCTTAGGCACACCACGGCGAACGGCCTCAACACAGCAATCGATCTTGGGGATCATACCGCCTGAGATGATACCCTGCTTTTTAAGATAGGGAATCTCGCTTACTCCCGCCGTGCGGATAAGTGTGCTTTCGTCATCCTTGTCCTCCAGCAGACCGATAATGTCTGTCATAAGTATAAGACTGGAGGCATGCATTTCTGCTGCGATCCTTGCTGCGGCAGTATCTGCATTGATATTGTATACTGTCTTTCCGTCACCGCCTGTTGCAACAGTGGAGATAACAGGAATATAACCGTTGTCAAGCGCTGTCTTGATAACGCCCGGGTTTACCTCGGTAATTTCACCAACATACCCAAGCTGAGGGTCAAGCTCCTCAGCGACAAGAAGATTTCCATCAAGACCGCAGAAGCCCATAGCATTACCGCCGTGGCTCTGGAGCAGTGATACAAGGTCCTTGTTTACCTTGCCTGCAAGCACCATCTGAACGATGTCTACTGTTTCTTCATCAGTATAACGCAGACCGTTGATAAACTTACTCTCCTTGTTTGTCTTTTTGAGCATAGCATTTATTTCAGGACCGCCGCCATGAACAAGAACGATCTTTATACCAACCAGCGAAAGCAGAACGATATCGCTCATTACTGCCTGCTTCAGCTCATCGTTTGTCATAGCGTTGCCGCCGTATTTTACTACGACCACCTTGTCATGATACTTCTGAAGATAGGGGAGAGCCTCTATCATGACATTGGCTCTTACGTCATAATCTATATGCATTTCATATTCCTCTCTTATGTTCTGTATTCAGCGTTGATCTTTACATATTCGAATGTGAGATCGCAGCCCCATGCAATTGCGCTGCCGTTTCCATCATGCAGGTCGATAAGTATCTGTATCTCGTCAGCGGAGAGAATTTCAGCAGCAGCGTCCTCAGAGAAGCTTACGCCTGCACCGTTAGCGCAGACAGTGATTTTTCCCTTTTCGCTTGCAAGCTCAACGCCGACCCTGTTGATATCGAACTCAGCCTGCGCATAGCCGATAGCACAGAGGATACGTCCCCAGTTTGCGTCAGCAGCGAACATAGCCGCCTTAAGCAGACTGGAACCAATAACGGATTTTGCAACTATCTTTGCAGTTTCCTCTGTTGGAGCGCCCTTTACGATACATTCAATAAGCTTTGTTGCGCCCTCACCGTCACGTGCTGTTTCACGTGCAAGGTTCATCATTACAGCATAAAGTGCGTTTTCGAATTTCTCGTAGTTGTCGTCAGCGGTCGTAATTGTCTTGTTTCCTGCAAGACCGGAAGCCATCAGTACAAGGGTATCATTTGTTGATGTATCACCGTCAACGCTAACCATGTTGTAGGTGAGGGAATTGACCTTGCGTAAAGCCTTTTCAAGCATTTCCGCGGAAATATCCACATCTGTCGTGATGAAAGCAAGCATTGTTGCCATATTG
>JAFSHE010000329.1 GCA_017440445.1 Oscillospiraceae bacterium
ACCTTATATTATACAGCATTTTAGTCTATCCGTCAAGTATTGTCCGTTTTCAGCATAGTACGCGGGCGGTTATCATCCTCATACAGCTTTACAGTAAACTCCGTACCGCCGCCTGAGGGACAATGAACACTTATCTGCCCGCCGCACATGTCGATTATCCTTTTCGCAAGAGGCAAGCCCAGACCGTTTCCCTTTGTGGCATGCGACCTGTCTGCCTGATAGAATTTCTCGAAGATATGAGGCAGGTCCTCCTCAGCTATCCCCTTTCCGCTATCTGTGACACGGACGGTAATAACACCCGCACCTTGATGACAGCTTACGCTTATCCTACCGCCTTCAGGAGTAAACTTGACCGCATTATCGAAAAGATTGCTCCATACATGTGCAAGAAGCTGCTCGCTCCAGAAGAAGCTGACCTCGTCAAGCTCCATGTCTATCTCGATATTCTTTTCATCCCACTGCGGCTCCAGACGGAGCATACAGCTCCTGAGCTGCTCGTCCAGCGAAAAGCTTGTCTTATCCGAAACGATATCCTTATTCTCGATATTGGTAAGCAACAGCGTATTGGATGACATCACCGACAGATACTGCGCCTCGTCAAGGATTATCTTTGCAAATTCCCTCTGCTGCTCGGAAGTAAGGTCACCCGACTGAAACTGCCTTGCAAAGCCGCATATCGAAGCAAGCGGCGTCTTGAATTCATGGGAGAAATTGGCAATAAAATCCTTCTTGAACATCTCATTGGCAGAAAGCTCCTGAGTCATCTCGTTGAAAGCACGGATAAGGTCCTTCAGCTCTTTTACGGTATGCTGTTCATTCCAGCCCATATCAAGGTGTGCGGTATAATCGCCCTTTGTAACACGCTTTGCCGCTGCGATAAGATTTGAAAGCGGTCGCAGCACGATATTTCCCACCAGAATAGCCAACAGGCCTCCGATAACGATACTGCTTATTACCGAAATAAGCACTGACAGCGTACTGCTGGTACCCTCGCCCATCACCCTATCGATGATGATAGTCGCCGAAAAGGTAAGCACCTCCGCCGCTGCAATAAGAATGAGCACCAGCAGGCTCAGCTTCATTGTAAGTCCTGTGGTGCCCTGCTTTTTCTTCTTTTTTCCGACTACTGTTTTATCAGACATCAGTCGTTCCCTTTCGCCTTATGTACAGCCTTGTATCCAAGCCCACGGACTGTAACTATCTCAAAATCCAAATTGTCACGGAAACGGTCACGCAGACGATTTATATGCACATCCACCGTGCGCATCTCACTGTCACTGTCCATAGCCCAAAACTCGTCCATAAGATTTGCCCTTGTGAAAGTCTTTCCCGGGAAAGACAGCAGCTTGAACAGTATCTGAAACTCCTTTTTGGGAAGCTGTACGCTGTCTCCTCCGCTTTTTACGGTGAGCGAATCATATATAAGCTCTGTGCCGCCTACGATTATCTTCTTTTCCTCGGATATCTTTGCACGGCGCATAAGCGCCTTTATCCTCAGCAGCATCTCTATCTCATCCACAGGCTTGACCATAAAATCGTCCGTACCGAGAGTAAACGCCTTGCGGACATCCTCTGCACTGTCCCTTGCGGTTATGACAAGCACAGGAGTTTCAACACCGCTGTCCCTCAGAGTGCGCAGAAATGCATAACCATCCATCTCAGGCATCATGATATCAAGCACGATAAGGTCGATGTGAGTTGTTTCCATAAGACTTAGCGCCTCACGCCCGTTGCAGGCGGTATACGGCTTATAGCCGTTCTTTTCAAGCGTTACTTCATAAAGACGGCGGATATGTGCGTGGTCATCTACGACCATTATATTGAACATGTCTGTATATCTCCTGACGATCAGACGGGCAGCGTCCTCTGGAGAGGAACTACCTTGCCTTCACGTATCATCCTCAGATAGTCCTCAGGGGAATTTATAGGCTCGGGGACAGATATTCCACCGCCGAACAGCTTGTCAAGATGGTGGCTGTCAGAGCCGCCAGTCTTGGGCAGACCGTACATCTCCGCATAAAGATTTGCCCTCTCGTTGTAGAACTTTGAAGGGTCGTGGCTTGCATTTATTACCTCCACTGCGTCAACATCATAGGGATACAGTGTGATGTGATGGATATACGGGTCGCTGCGGAAGGGATGTGCATGCACGATAAAGCCTCCCAGCGCACGGACCGTGGAAAACAGCACACGCTCGTCTGCATTCATCAGAAGCTGCTCGTTATCCTTGAGCCACTGCTTATCCATACCGTATATCAGCAGATCGGCCTGGTACTTGCAGAACTCCACACCGAAGAACACCTTAAGTCCTATCTCGTCACCTGCTTCTTTAGCAAGCTCATAACCGAGGCAGTATGCGTCGATTCGCTCCTCCCAGGGCAGACTGCGGTCCACCGAGGTGTTTCCGTTGAAAAAGTGATTTGTGACGAATATTCCGTCATAGCCCATCTCCTTATGGGCATAAGCCATATCCTTTGCAGCGGCACTGGAGCATGCGCTGCCCTCTTTTGTATGCAGATGAGTTTCGTATTTAAACATGTATGAACCTTTCTTTTACCTGAAAATTGAGAAAAAACAGGATATCGCATCCGATATCCTGTGTTGTGTTTTTTGCGGGAGCCTATGTATCAGAAATCGATATCGTTTACCGCAGAGTTAGCAAGCTGCAGCTCCTTCTTGGGAACTCTCTTGAGAGGAGAATAAACGAACTTCTTGCAGGAATCGTAGGTCTTTACAGGACCGAACTTTGAACACATGATCTTATCGCCATCGCCTGCTGTACCAAGCTCACAGTATTTGCAGGAAGGCTTTATGTTATTTCCGAACAGCTTTTTCTTAGCCATATCATTACCTCCGTATAATTACGCACAGTGTGCCTTATATATTTCTACACAAATATTATATCACATCCTTTTGTAAATGTCTACTTTTTTATGTAACAATTTTTACAATAAGTTTTGTTGATTTTCACCAACAAACAAAAGAAAAAATTTCAAAAAGCATTATAATATGTATTGTCAAAACGAAAAATGTATGATATAATACAAGATGTATAGTTATGCGTGGTTCGCACAACTCAATATACGGGAAAATATATTCGCAGAAAACTGCGGGAAAGGAAGTAAATAAATGAAACTAAAGAAAAGACTTCTTGCTGCAGCTGCTGCAGCGTGCATGCTGGCAACATCGCTGCCTGCATACTCCATGACAGCCTCCGCTGCAAGCTACAATGCAAAAACCATCGTTGACTACAACATGTTCTATGTGGACGGAGTGCGTAACTCAAAGGTGATCGCAGCCATTGAAAGGCAGACAGGCAAGGATTACGACGAAACTACATACGGCGATCTTGAAAAGGTAACTACCCTCAACCTCAGCAACATGGGCCTTGATGGTGTTCCTGAGGTCGTTAAATATATGTTCCGTCTTAAAAACCTCGATCTTTCAGATAACCTTTTAAAGAACTCCGATGTAAGCTCCCTTGATTTCAGCAGCTTCTACAATCTGGAGACGATCGACATCAGTAATAACTATCTGACCTACGTACCCTCATGGTATGCTGCACTCAACGATGAGGTAAAGAACCGTGATATCTCCGGAAACCTCATTGATATGGAGGATCAGCGTGCAATAGTCATCTCCCCCACCACATATTACTTCATGCGCGGAGAAAAGTTCGATGAAAATGAATTCAAGGACAAGGTACTGTCAACAATGAAACTGAGCGACGGTACAATGCTTCCTGATTTCTTCTACGACCCCTCGCTGCCTACTTACGATATCAGCAAGGAGGACGAAAAGAACGACAACGTTAAGAAGAACCATAACGTTATTGTGGAATTTGATGTTTCCAAATTCGTAAAGGACGGAGTCGTGACCGCAACAGGTCATACTGACGCAAAGGTAGGACTGCTTACAGCGTACGAAAATGCCAATACTACCGTTATCTTCAAAATGTACTTCCTTGATGAAAACGACCCTTCTACACTGCGCATGCGCCTGAAGTCACTCATAAGCGAGTGTACAACTCTTGACAAGACGAACTACACTGCTAACAGCTGGGCAGCTTTTGAGGCAGCCCGCAAAACTGCTGATGCCATCGCAGCATACGACGGTGCTGACGCTGATATGCTTACTAACGCACTGAGCAGCCTTAATAACGCAAAAGCAAACCTTATCATGGGTGTTTCAGCCTCTACAAAGACCATCCTTAACAGTCTTATTTCGATTGCAAAGACCTACGTGGAGAGCGATTACTCTGAGGCAAGCTGGAGAAAGTTCAGCAAGGCTGTAACAGCACTTCAGGACGCTGTTGAAAGCACAGAGACCTCTATCGAGGCTGCAAATGCAGCTATAAAGGAATTCCAGCAGGCACAGACAGAGCTTTCCGCTTCGCTGATGATAAAGCCCGAAAAGATACTCAAGAGCCAGTTTGAGTCCATCTACGGCGAGGATAAGATAGTTTCCGCAAAGGGTACTACACGTCTCGGATACAGATATTCCTGGGAGTTTAACGGCAATGACGTTACACTTCCCGCAGACTTTGACCCCGAGATAATCTATGATTCCTCCTACGAGGAGCTTATCCGATTCGAGGTAGGCAGCGCAAGCGATTATCACCTGTTCAGATTTGCCGAGACAAAGAAATTCCCCGGCACAGCAGTGGTTACTCTTGACGTTTCCGCTGTATACGACGAGGGTACATACAGACTTTACAAGTGGAACTCCTCCGCTAAGAAGTCTGAATTCATAAAGGAAGTCGAGATATACGACGGTACAGTTTCCTTTACTGTAAGCGAAGGCGGAGATTATTTCATCAGCTCTGTTCTGCAGAACTTCCAGATGATATCCTCCAATTTCGATATCAACAACGATAAGCTTACTATTTCCTGCACATTCAAGAAAAAATACACAGTAGCTGATTTCAGAAGCTCCATCGAAAACGGTGACGCAGTAACTATCCTCACCGCTGAGGGAGAGCCTGTGCTCAACTCCGATAACATCGCAACAGGTATGACAGCTTGTGCAGCAGGCAGCGAGGTTGCATATACCATCATCATGCCCGGCGACTGCGACGGAGATGGTAATGCTTCCATGTACGATGCGCTTGCAACACTCAAGGCAGCTATGGGCGACGAAACTGTAATGCCCACCTACGCACAGAAGCTGGCAGCAGATGTTACAAAGGACGGCTGGGTACGCATGGACGACGCTCTTGAAATTCTGAAATACGCTCTTGGAACAGACTAATTCCACGGAGGGAAAATGAACACTAAAACTATCGCCGAAAACCGCAAGGCACGGCATGAATATTTCATAGTTGAAAGCCTTGAGGCAGGCATAGAGCTGTTTGGTACGGAGGTAAAATCCATCCGTGCGGGCGGCGTAAATCTCAAGGATTCCTGGATATCCATAGACAACGGAGAGGCATTCATCAAGAACATGCACATCTCTCCATACGAAAAGGGAAACATATTCAACCGTGACCCCTACCGTGTCCGCAAGCTGCTGCTCCACAAAAAGGAGATAATGCGACTGTTCGGACAGATAAAGCAAGGCGGCTACACACTTATACCCGTATCCATGTACTTCAAGGATTCCAAGGTAAAGGTTCAGGTCGGCCTGTGCAAGGGTAAAAAGCTCCACGATAAGCGTGATGACATGGCAAAGCGTGACGCAAGCCGTGAGATCGAACGTACAATGAAGGAGCGCAACAGATAAAGTATCGGAACTGACTCTCGCAGGAGCGAGGGTCAGTTTTTTATATTCCCATACATTTCTACACGAAATTGACAAAAAACTACTAGACAAATCTGTCATTTTATGCTATTCTATATATAAGTAGTGTTAGGTTGTTACTTTACCGTTCTGTGAAAACGTTTTAACGGACTAGAGGCGGTAGGATATCCTGACGCTGGAATTATTAATCAATACGAAAGGAATTCAAACCAATGAACAACGTTCCTGAAATTAAACTGGGCGTAGTTGCGGTTTCCCGTGACTGCTTCCCCGAGTCCCTGTCCGTAAACAGAAGACAAGCACTTATCAAGGCTTACACTGACAAGTACGGCGCTGCTGAGATCTACGAATGTCCCATCTGCATCGTTGAGAGCGAGATCCACATGGTTCAGGCTCTTGAGGATATCAAGAAGGCCGGCTGTAACGCTCTGTGCGTTTACCTCGGCAACTTCGGTCCCGAGATCTCCGAGACTCTGCTTGCAAAGCACTTCGATGGTCCTGTAATGTTCGCTGCTGCAGCTGAGGAGGACTCCAACACATCCCTTATCCAGGGCAGAGGCGACGCTTACTGCGGTATGCTGAACGCTTCCTACAACCTGAAGCTCCGCAACATCAAGGCTTACATACCCGAGTACCCCGTTGGCACAGCATCTGAAGTAGCTGATATGATCCACGAGTTCCTGCCTGTTGCAAGAACAATGGTTGGTCTTTCCCAGCTTAAGATCATCAGCTTCGGTCCCCGTCCCCTCAACTTCCTTGCTTGTAACGCTCCCATCAAGCAGCTTTACAACCTCGGTGTTGAGATCGAGGAGAACTCCGAGCTTGACCTGTACGAGTCTTTCCTGAAGCACGCAA
>JAFSHE010000330.1 GCA_017440445.1 Oscillospiraceae bacterium
CCTGCCGTCACAATTGGAAAGCACCTTGTTTCCCTCGTCGGAAAGCTCTGACTTTTCGTCGATAAGCTCGAAGATACGTCCTGCGGATGCGATGGCATTCTGAAGCTCCGTCACCACTCCCGAGATCTCGTTAAAGGGCTTTGTATACTGGTTTGCATACTGTAAAAAGCAGGACAGCCCGCCCACAGTGAATGCTCCGCCCGAGGTGATAACCCTCAGCGCACCGAACACTCCCACTCCCGCATAAACAAGGGAGTTTACAAATCTCGTACATGGATTTGTAAGCGCAGAATAAAACTGTGCACGTCTGCCGCAGACATTAAGACGCTCGTTTATATCGTTGAACTTTTCCTTTGCGGTATCCTCGTAGCCGAAAGCCTTTACAAGCTTCTGACCGCCGATATGCTCGTCTATGCAACCTGTAAGCTCGCCCTTCAGCTGCGACTGCTGACGGAATTTATTGAAGCACAGCTTGGATATCACCGCCGCCACGACAAACGAAACAGGAGTCAGTAGCACCACGACAAGGGTTATCTCCAGATTAAGCGACAGCATGAAGCATAATGTTCCCACTATCGTCACTATTCCCGTAAATAGCTGCTGAAAGCCCTGAAGAAGTCCGTCTGATACTGCGTCAACATCGTTTACCACACGGCTGATGATATCGCCGTGGGAATTTACATCGATATAGGACAGCGGCAGCTTCTGTATCCTTGCGAACGCATCGGTCCTGAGCGCCTTTACCGTCCTGTGGGTAATTGCGTTGGTGCTGAAGTACATCAGCCACTGAAAACCCGCTACCAATGGAATTATTATCGCTATCTTTATGAGGATGGGCGACATTGCCGTGAAATCAGCGCCCGTATCAGAGATACAGTCCACCGCCTCGCCCACAAGTACAGTAGTATACAGCGACAGCAGCACGCTTGCCGCTGCGCAGAATATCGCTACCGCCACAAGCCATAGCTGCGGTTTTACATACTTCAGGATGCGCAGCAGTGCGCCCTTTTTAGGTCTGTTTGCCATGCGTCATCCCTCCCTTTCCTGCTCGGCAAGCTCTTCCTCGGAATACTGGGTAAGGCATATCTCACGATATACCTCGCACTCCCGCAGAAGCTGCGCATGTGTACCCATTCCGACAGCCTCGCCGTCGTCCAGTACGACTATCTTATCTGCATGACGTATGCTGTTTGCCCTCTGGGAAACTATCACGCAGGTCATATCATCAAGCTCTTTAAGAGCCTTTCTGAGCTTTGCATCTGTTGCATAGTCCAGCGCACTGGAGCTGTCGTCCAGTATCAGTATCTCGGGCGACTGGGCTATGGCTCTTGCGATGGCAAGGCGCTGCTTCTGTCCGCCTGAGAAGTTCTTTCCTCCCGCCAGTACAGGCGCATCAAGACCCTCGGGCAGCGCATCTGTAAACTCCTTTGCCTGCGCTATGTCAAGAGCCTTCTGTATCTTCTCGTCCGATATATCCGTCCGACCCATTGACATATTGCTGCGGATAGTGCCGCTTAAAAGCTCCGTTTTCTGCGGAACTATTCCAACTAGTCTGCGGAGCTGCTTGTCAGGGAAGCTCTTTACATCTGCTCCATTTATCAGCACCTGACCCTCGTTTGCGTCATAGAAGCGTGCAAGCAGGTTTACAAGCGTAGTCTTACCCGAGCCTGTACCGCCGATAACGCCAAGCACCTCGCCCTTTCCGAGGGTGAAGCTGAGCTTTTCAAGCGACTTTTCGCCGTTTTCATCATCAAGGTAGGAGAAGCTGACATTCCTGAACTCCACAGCGGGAGCGTTTTCATCTGTTTCGGGTGAGCTTTCAGCACCCACGACAGAGGACTTCATGTCGAACACCTCGTTTATTCTTGCCGAGGATGCCGCAGCCTTTGTGAAGATACTTACAAGATTTGCAACTACCACCAGTGCAAGGGATATCTGAGTCATATAGTTTACAAGTGCGATGACCTGACCCTGAGTAAGACCGTCAACAGAAACCATGCTTCCGCCGAAATACACGATAAGCAGATATGCAACATTCACCACGATAAAGATGGCAGGATTGAGCAGTGCGTTTATACGTCCCGCTTTAAGAGCGAACTTACGGTATTCCTCCGCAGACTCCTCAAAGCGTTCCTTTTCGTACTCCTGACGGGAGAAGGCTCTTACAACTCTCACGCCCGAGAGATTTTCACGGGTGATGCGGGAGATGCCGTCAAGGCTTTTCTGCTGACGCTTGAACAGCTTTACCGTGATGCTCATAACGGGATACATCACTGCGATGATAGCTATCATCGAGCCCAAAAATATCAGCGATAGCTTAAGGTCTATCGTCATAGCCATTACAGTAGCACCGATAACAAGAAACGGCGCTCTGATAACAAGACGTATCAGCATCGCCACAGCGGTCTGCACCTGATTTACGTCGTTTGCTATCCTTGTTACCAGTGCGGGAGTACCCATCCTGTCTATCTCCTTGTAGGAGAGCGTATTGACATGCGCATACAGGTCACGGCGCAGCATAGTTCCAACGCCCTGCGATGCAACTGACGCCAGATACTGGCACACCAGTGTAAACGACAATCCGCACACAGCGAATATAATGAGCTTAAGACCGCCGCCCCATATCACGCTTTCATCGCCTGTGGCTATTCCGTTATCTATCATGTCCGCCATTACGAGCGGCACGATAAGCTCGAATATCGCCTCGATAAGCTTGCATGCAGGTCCAAGTGACACATGCAGCTTAAAATATTTTAGGTATCTTGCAAGCTTCAGCAAAATACTTCCTCCGTTCTCCGCACACCAATGCGGTTTTTTTAGTATATCCTCTTAAACCGTTTCTACACAGCAAATCCTGCGGCAGATACCGCAGGATGCCGTATTTTATGCATTTTCCGCAGACTTTACAAGAGCCTCGATGTATGTCGGGTATTTCCACTTAAGCGTGCGGCGGTCGATAAGTCCGTACTTCTCTCCGCCTGTACCGAATGCGCCGTTGTCCCACAGGAATACGGGAATTCCATACTGACCGAAAACATCGGGGAAATATTCTGCCCAGTTTATCCTCTGAGTAAGGTTGCCCTTATCGGTAGCACCGCACTCTCCGATGATAACGCCAACTCCCTTGCTTACAAAGCGCTTGTTAAGCTCCGAGGAGAGCCACAAAAGCTCACTTGTGCTGTTGCGGTCGTCCTTGCTGAAGTTATCGGTAGCCCACTGGCCTGTGTTCATAGCAAAGTTATATGGAGTATAAGCGTGTATCGACACGATAAGATAATTGTCATCGGGGATCGTAAAGCCGTCAAGCGCCGAAGCGGACGCAGCATAAGTAGGTATCATAAGACAGCGCTTTTCGTTGTTGCCGCCTGTGGCTCTTACAGTATCAACAAACACCTTGTTGTAGCCGTTTACAAGCTCCCTGCCCTCTTTGTCGCCGCCGTTCCATTCAAGGTTGGTTCCAACCTTGCGAGGCTCGTTCATGCCCTCGAAGATAAGCTTTTCGTCATAATCCTTAAAGCGCTCGGCTATCTGCTTCCACAGCTTTTTCAGTATCTTTTCCGCATTAGCCTTATTGTCCTTAAAGGGATAGTTCCAGTTTTCGTGATGGGAGTTAAGAATAACATACATATCGTTGTTGTATGCGTAATCAACGACCTGCTGAACTCTGTCCATCCATTCCTTGCTTACATTGTGAGAGGAATCCATGTGATTGTACCATGTAGTGGGAATACGTATTGCATTGAAGCCCGCATCCTTGACCGCAAGGATAAGCTCCTCCGTTGCTTTGGGATTTCCCCAGGAGGTCTCAGAGCCCATTCCGCTGCCTGTTGCGTCAAGAGTGTTTCCTAAATTCCATCCGATAGTTATCTCGTTACACAGCTCCACAGGAGAGATGCCGATGCGGTCCTCTGTCACGATACCGCCCGAGGGTGCTTCGCCCTTTCCTATAAGATAATTAAGCGTATCAGATGCGCTGCCGCTTCCTGCGGCAAGCATGGAAAGTGCCGTGAAAGCTGCTGTAAGTTTCGTAATAAGTGTACTCATTACTTTACGCCCGCTCCTTTCATTATTCCATCCACTACATCGGGATATCTCCACTCGCACTCGGAGCGCCTCAGCAGTCCAAAGGTCTCTCCGCTGAGGAATGCGCCGTTATCCCACCAGAAACAGGGAATTCCAAGCTCCCTGAAGGTTCCGAAATAGTACTCCGCCCAAGCGCTGCGGTATTCGTCGTTGGTCTTTGTTATGCTGTCTTCCTTTGTACCGCCCTCGGGGATGGATTCATAAAAGCGGGACATCGCACCTGTCTCACCGATTATAACAGCTGTTCCCTTGCTGATAAACAGTCTGTTCAGCACCTCTGCCAGAACATCGATGTCATTTGTGGAAGCTGCTTTCTCCTCTATCCAGAGATGGGTACCCTTATCCTGAAGTGCAAAGCCATAGGGAATATACGCATGTACCGATACTATCAGCCTGTCGTCCTCGGGAAGCTTCAGCGCTGCCAGTGCAGACTCGCTGCTGTTTGCAGCATACGGACAAACCATCAGAAAACGCTCTGCATTGTTTCCGCCTGTGGCTCTCACTGCGTCAACGAACACCTGATTGAGATGGTTTACCACCTCTCTGCCCTCATCGTTGCCGCCGTTCCATTCCCACTGGGTATTCTTCCAGCGAGGCTCGTTCATGCCCTCAAAGATAAGGCGCTCGTCATAGCCGCTGAAGTTCTCCGCTATCTGAGTCCAGCATGCCTCAAGCTGTGCGGAGGCGCTGTCCTTGTGCGCATTATCGGGATAGTACCACTCCTCATGGTGCATGTTCAGGATAACATACATATCGTTCTTGTAAGCATAGTCAACTACCTCGGTAACACGTGCCATCCACTCGGGGTCGATGTTGTAGCTGTCATCCATGTGTCCCTCCCACGTGGTGGGAATACGCACCGCATTGAAACCCGCATCCTTTACGGTAAGTATCATCTGCTCGGTGGTAGTGGGATTACCCCACGCTCTTTCTGAGCCAAGGCCAACTCCTGTTGCATCCAGTGTATTTCCGAGATTCCAGCCCACCTTTATTCCCGCTGTAAATTCAAGCGGGGTGAGTGCGGTATCTATCTCGTCGTTTACCTCAGGCAGCTCCTGCACAGGAGCTGTGGTACTTTCCACAGGGACGTCACTGCTGACAGAGGATGTACCCCCGCCGGAGCAGCCGGTAAAAACGCATGCGCACATCAGTGCGGCTGTAACAAATGATGTAATTCTTTTTATCTTCATATCTGACTCCTTGACGATAAAGGCAATAGCCATATTTATACATTGTTTATTATATAGCAGTTTGAGTGCTACGTCAAGTGGGATTTGGGAAAACACGCATATTTCTTCCGTGCTAAAGCGGTTTTTTATGCAAAATCACCATATTAGCACTACGAATTTCGTTTTTAAAGTAAAAAACTAATGGGAAAAATCAATGATATCGTTTTCAGGGCTTGTAATTAATTCAGATTTATATTATACTTATGAATAGTGGCATCTTTATGCCCTAATATTATTTTTTTATTTGTGAGGGATTATTTTCTCCCCGAACTTTCCAGTAAAGTTCACACAAGGAAGGAAGGTCATCAATGAAATTCGGCTATTTTGACGATACCAACCGTGAGTACGTCATCACATCGCCCCGTACACCCTATCCGTGGATAAACTACCTCGGTACACAGGGATTTTTCTCGCTGATATCCAATACAGCAGGCGGCTACAGCTTCTATAAGGACGCTCGTCTTCGCCGTATAACACGTTATCGCTATAACAACGTTCCCGTAGATATGGGCGGACGTTATTTCTACATAAATGATGACGGTCATGTATGGAATCCCGGCTGGTCTCCCGTAAAGGCTCAGCTCGACAACTACGAATGCCGCCACGGTATGGGCTACACCATCATCAAGGGTGAATCCAAGGGTATCGAAGCTAAGGTTACCTTCTTCGTTCCCCAGGACTTCAACGGCGAAATCCAGAAGGTTACCGTTACAAACAAGACAGGTGCTTTCAAGAAGATAAAGCTCTTCAGCTTCCTCGAATGGTGTCTCTGGGACGCTAACGACGACTCCACAAACTTCCAGAGAAACTACAACACAGGTGAAGTTGAAATCGAAGGCAGCACAATCTACCACA
>JAFSHE010000037.1 GCA_017440445.1 Oscillospiraceae bacterium
AATGACTGCTGCAAGAAGCAGAAGCATTACCACCGCTGCGATATAATCTCTCGGTGCAGTTTTAAGCTGTCTTAAACGTGTTCTTCCTTCTCCGCCGCGATAGCAACGGCACTCCATCGCTGTCGCAAGCTCATTGGCACGCTTGAACGCTGATACAAACAGCGGTATAAGAATAGGTATCAATGCCTTCGCTTTCTTTATCAGTCCACCGCTGTCAAGCTCCGCACCTCTCGCCTTCTGTGCCGCCATTATCTTGTCCGTTTCTTCCACAAGCGTAGGAATGAAACGAAGTGCGATGGTCATCATCATGGATAGCTCATGCACAGGGAACTTTATCTTCTTCAGCGGTGAAAGAAGCCTTTCAATGGCATCTGTCAGCATGATGGGTGATGTCGTATAGGTAAGCAGCGACATTCCCACGATAAGAGCTATGACCCTTATCAGCATAAACGAAGCCATACGTATTCCCTCGGGATATACCGTTATTATCCACCACTGAAAAAGCGGAGTTTCACCCTTTATAAAGAAAAGATTCAAGATACCTGTGAATATCATCAGCGGCAGGATAGGCTTTATGCTTCTGAGTATCATTATAAGCTTAATACCCGAAAGCATATAGCAGAACACCATAAAAAGCATTGTGATAAGCAAGCCTGTATAGCTCTGCGCTGTGAATATTATTGCAAGATACAGAAGATCAAGCAGCAGCTTCACGCGGCTGTCAAGCCTGTGAACGACAGAATTTCCTGGGAAATACTGTCCTATCGTTATATCCTTTATCATTTGTTCTGTCCTTTTATAAGCGAGAGCAGTCTTTGTGCCGCTCTGTCTGTTGTATATATATCATTTCCTATGTCGTGACCCATATCCCTCAGTATATGCGACATCCTTGTTATCTGAGGAACATCAAGTCCGATCCTTGCAAGCTCATCTGTACGCTCGAAAACACGGTCTGTATCGTCGTAGCAGAACAGCTTTCCCTTGTTCATGACCAAAACTTTCGTTGCGTACTTCACTATATCTTCCATTGAGTGAGATACAAGAAGTATCGTTTTTCCTGACTTCTCATGATAGCTCTTTATGCGGGAAAGTATCTTGTCCCTGCCCTTAGGGTCAAGACCGGCGGCAGGCTCGTCCAGAATAAGCACCTCGGGATCCATTGCAAGCACACCTGCAAGCGCTACTCTCCTCTGCTGACCGCCCGAAAGCTCAAACGGAGAACGCTCAAGAAGATGCACGATATCCATACTCTCAGCGGCTGCCTTCACACGCTGTTCTACTTCCTCATCGGAAAGTCCAATATTCTTAGGACCGTAAGCGATATCCTTTGCAACAGTTTCCTCAAAAAGCTGATGCTCGGAATACTGAAAAACAATTCCTACCTTAAATCTAATATCACGGATATTCACTTTTTTATCCCATATACTTATTCCGTCTATCAGCACCTCACCTGAAGTCGGCTTGATAAGTCCGTTAAGATGCTGGATCAGCGTGGATTTTCCGCTTCCCGTATGTCCGATTATTCCAACGAACTCGCCTTTTTTTATAGACAGGCTGACATGGTCAACAGCGGTCTTTTCAAATGGAGTACCCACACTGTATTTATAGGTCAGACCCTTCGTTTCGATAACTCCGTCTGTGTCCTTTTTGCGCTCGTCAAGCTCGATGCGCTGCGGAAGTCTGAGAATACCATTCTTCGGCAGAGCCGAAATAGCCTCTGCACACTCCTGCTCGAAGATTATTTCCGTGGAAATATCCACTCCGCCCTTGCGCAGCTTGTTTGCAAGCTCCGTCACCTGCGGAACGTCAAGACCTACTGCCTCCAGCTCCTCCTCACGGGAAAAGACCTTTCTCGGAACGTCGTCCATTATTATACGACCCTTGTCCATTACCACGACACGGTCTGCCTGAGCTGCCTCGTCCATGTAATGGGTTATAAGGATAACCGTTATACCCTTTTCCTTATTGAGGTACTTTATCGTTTTCATGACCTCTCGTCTGCCCTTCGGGTCAAGCATAGCGGTAGGCTCGTCCATCACGATGCAGCGGGGCTGCATGGCGATGATTCCCGCAATCGCAACACGCTGCTTCTGTCCGCCCGAAAGCTGATGCGGCGCATGCTCACGGAATTCATACATGTCCACCTGCTTAAGGGCATAGTCTACTCTTTCACGTATCTCAGCGGGAGGTACTCCCAGGTTTTCGGGCGCAAATGCCACATCCTCCTCAACGATGGTCGCAACAAGCTGATTATCGGGATTCTGGAACACCATTCCCACCGTCTGACGGATGTCAAACAGACGTTCCTCGTCGGATGTATCTATGCCGTCAACAATGACCTTTCCGCTTGTGGGAACGAGTATTGCATTAAACAGCTTTGCAAGCGTTGATTTACCACAGCCGTTATGTCCCAGCACTGCAAGAAACTGTCCCTCAGGCACTGACAGGTCAATATCTCTCAGCACCTCGCTGCGCTCAATGACGTTGCCCTCCTCATCGTAGGTGACGTAATCGAAGCTTAAGTTGTCTACTTCAATAATGTTCAATCTTTTATCCTCTTTATATCATATATCTTAAAGGAATTTCACTATCGCTGTGCTTCCGCATGGCAGCGGCATGCCCGTCTGCTTTACGGGAAGTCCTATCTCCTCGGAAAGCACCTCTATCTTAAAGCGCTGACCTACCGTCTGATGGAGCAGATAGCTCATAACTGAAGCGGAAAGCCCGGTTGTGTAACTGTTGAGCAAAATAAACAGCGGCTTATCCGACATAAGCTGAGTTATCATCATCATAAGGTCGTAGATATTGTCCTCTAATCGCCACATCTCGCCATTAGTGCCTCTGCCGTAGCTTGGCGGGTCGAGAATTATACCGTCGTAGCGTGTACCACGGCGTATCTCACGGCCGATGAACTTAACAGCGTCATCAACTATCCAGCGGATGGGTCTGTCGGAAAGTCCTGACAGCTTTGCGTTTGTACGGGCCCAGTCAACCATGCCCTTTACAGCGTCACAATGGCAGACGGAGGCTCCCGCCTTTGCGCATGCAAGAGTAGCGCCTCCCGTATATGCAAACAGATTAAGTACGTTTATCGGACGGTCTGCCGCCTGTATCTCTTTCATACAGTAATCCCAGTTTACAGCCTGCTCAGGGAAAAGTCCCGTATGCTTGAAGCCCGTAGGCTTTACCATAAACGAAAGCTCGCCGTACTTTATCTGCCAGCTTTCGGGGAGCTTTCTGCGATAATCCCACGAACCGCCTCCCGAAGAAGAACGATTATACTTTGCATGGGCGGTGCGCCACTCGGGAGCCTCGCCCTCGCACTTCCAGATTATCTGCGGGTCGGGACGGATAAGCGTTACATCGCCCCAGCGTTCAAGACGCTCTCCGTCTGAGGTATCTATCAGGCAGTAGTCCTGCCACTTATCGGAAATTCTCATATTAATTATCCTTTGTTATTATACTTTACTTTAACGAAAAGAATTCTAAGGCCTCAGCACAAGGCAGCTTTTACTTCATCTGCTATCATATTGGTAAGGCGTGTAACCATATCCATGTCCTTACCCTCAAGCATTACACGCACCAGCGGCTCTGTACCGCTCTCACGGACAAGCACCCTGCCCTCACCACTGAACTCACGCTCTGCAAGGTCTATACACTCCATGATGGATGGTGTACTGTCCCACTTGCCTTTACTCTGCTCGGTAATTCTGACGTTCACAAGCAGCTGAGGGTAGTCCTTGATATCCTTTACCAGCTCTGACAGCTTCATTCCTGTATCTGTCATTACCTTTAAAAGCATAGCCGCGGTAAGCTCGCCATCGCCTGTTGTAGCGTAATCAAGAAGAATAATGTGTCCCGACTGCTCGCCACCGATATTGTAGCCGCCCTTCTGCATCTCCTCAAGCACATAACGGTCGCCGACCTTTGCACAGAGGGTCTTTAT
>JAFSHE010000331.1 GCA_017440445.1 Oscillospiraceae bacterium
GGTCAAGGGGATAGCCGCCGCCTATCATATCTCTGCCACGAACATAGTACTTGTCACGCTGTACACGCACTGCGTCGTCGATAAGGCGCTTTGCTTCACGGGGTGCTTTTACGAATTTAAGTATCTTCGTAGCGGTATCGCTGTCCTTGGAAAGGAGCTTTATCGTACCGCAACCGAATATCCTCTGCCCGAGCGGCAGCTCAAGGGACATATCATAGATACGGTAAAGCTCTATCTCGTCCTCTTTGATATTAAGAAAGCCTGTTTTGGTTATAAGCTTTGTTTCGGTGAGGATGTAGCGGGTGAATGAGATGGGCATTCCGAGTATTCGCTTTTTTCCTGTCCAGAGGATATCGCCGTATTCGCGCTTAAGCTTTTCCATATTAGCCATGATCGATCGTCCTTTCGTAATTGAGTTAAAGAGTTAGGGGTCAGTTATAGTAATCCGTCGAGGTCGGCTTTGCCGAAAGCTCACGGATCTTATCCGTTATTTTGCGGTACTCCGCTGAGGCGGTGCTTGCACCCTGCTGCTTCAGATATATCTCAGCCTGAAGCCTGCGGAAGAACAGGTCCTCGCCGAAAAACCGCTCCATACGCTGCATCTGCTTGTATGTGTATACTCTGGTCAGGAATATACGCTTTTCCTTGGGGGTAGTGTTGTGCTCCAGTCCGCCCATCATCAGGAAGTCATAGCAGACGGATACCGCTGTTTTCCGCTGATTTTCAGCGTACACATCACGGCTGACAAGCTCCATAAAGCCTATCACATCCTCTATCCTTTCGGTATCACGTGAGCGCAGCCAGCCTACTCTTTCGTATACGTACAGCGCACGTATCAGGTTTTCTACTACGCGTCCGTCGGGATGGAATCTTGTTACTAACAGTAGCGGGTATCTGAGATTTTTGTCAGGCTCTGCCGCAAAGCTTCCCACTGCAAAGCGGGTGGTCTCATGGTCGAGCCTTGCCGCATCTGTAAGCGGAGCATTATCCACATTGAGGCAGTGGGCGAATATCTGCATCGCCGTTTCGGTCAGTGCGGGGAAGCTCTCTGTTATGATCTTGAAGAAGCCGTATGTATAGTAAGGCGCAACAAAGCGTCCGCCCTTTGACAGAAATCTTTTAAGTATATCCAGCGCATATTCAAGGCTTTTCTGCGCGGTATTCCAGTTGTCCTGGGAGCGTATCAGTGCGGTACATTCCCTCAGGCGGGATTCCCAGTTTTCCACATCGTTGAGCTTCAGTATTCCTGCGGTCATGCGTCCGCAAGCCGCCTCGAAATCCGTAGGCAGCCACTCCACAGCCTTTGAATACCGTTCGTATGCCTTGGCAAAATCCCATTTGCCCATGAACTCGTGGGCCTTTGCGCACTCCTCACGGCACTCGGAAACGCCGTAATTGTTTTCAGCCGCGTCGTCCTCGTCGATAAGCTCGCTGAGGTCGACCTCCAGCACGAATTCATCAGGGATAGCAGAGCGCAGTCCGCTGAGGAAATCCTCCCTGGCCTCGGAGTAAGAGATATGCGTGCCGCAATACAGACAAAAGCCTGTGGCAAAGTCTTCGTCGAGCATTATCATGCGCTCGCATTTGGGGCAGAGGCAGTAGTCCAGCATCAGGGAAAGCTCCTTTTCATAAGTGTGATTTCAGTATACCATATTTTTGCTGAAAATGCAATACGATATATTCTGACAGAAGCGAATAGTTTTCCATAAAGGTCATAAAAAAACGGACAGCTTCATATTATGTGGACAAAGATTGAAATATTTGCGGAGGTACTGATATGAAGCTGAATAAAAGGTCAATAAAGCTTACGGCGGGAATGCTTGGCTGTTTCGCACTGCTGGCGGTGTGCGCAAGGCTGTCTGATGGGGTGATGCCCGCCTCGGCGCAGGTTTCGGACAGACCTGTGATAGTTCTTGACGCAGGACACGGAGGTCTTGATTCAGGGGCAGTCGGGCGCAGCGGAGTGCTGGAGAAGGATGTAAACCTGTCGGTGGTGAAGCACCTTCAGCAGCTTCTTGAGTTGTCGGGGTTTGAGGTAGTCACTACACGTGACGAGGATATCTCCATCTACGATGCTGGCGTTGAGGGCATACGCAATCAGAAGCTGTCTGACATGGACAATCGCCTTGAGATAGTGCAGAGCTATCCTGACAGCATATTCCTGTGCATACATCAGAACAACTTCACAGACCCTGCTTATTTCGGGGCGCAGATGTTCTATAATGATAACCATCCCGATAACCGCACGCTGGCGCAGATAATGCAGAATCGCTTTGCTGTCCTGCAGGAGGGCAACGACCGTGAGATAAAGCTTTCGGGGGATGAGCTGTATCTTCTCAGGTTCAACAAAAATCCATCGCTGATGATAGAGTGCGGGTTTCTGTCAAATCCTGAGGAGGAGGCACGGCTTGCAACCACAGAGTATCAGCAGCAGGTAGCATTCACCATCTATTGCGGTCTGCTAGAGTATATCGATGCGACCCATAAAAACAACAATGATATGGCATACGACGAGGATGCCGCCATGACCGCTGCTGACAAGACGCAGGAGTTATCAGAGGGTGCTGCATCGGAGGTATAGCAAAGAAAAAGCCTGAGGATGATCTCAGGCTTTTTGTGATTTTTTATGTAGGGAATATTATTCCTCGTAGAGTGTGAAGGAGTCAACAAGGTCACGCAGTGCATTTGCCTGGCTTGTAAGCTCCTCGGCTGCTGCTGCGGACTGCTCGGAGGTAGCGGAGTTTGTCTGTACAACTGCGGATATCTGGTCTACTCCTGTTGTTACCTGGGAGATAGCGTCTGCCGCCTCCTGAGAGGACTGGGATATCTTGTTGTTGATTACAGCGACCTCGCCTGCTGCAGCTCCCACGTTGCCGAGCTTTTCAGCAACTGTGTTAACAAGTGCGCTGCCGTTGTCGATAGCGGAAACTGTGCTTTCGATAAGTGCGGTGGTATTCTGTGCAGCCTCTGCGGACTTTGCAGCAAGGTTTCTTACCTCGTCAGCAACTACTGCGAAGCCCTTGCCTGCAGCGCCTGCTCTTGCAGCCTCGATAGCGGCATTCAGGGACAGGATGTTTGTCTGGAATGCTATATCCTCGATGGTCTTGATTATCTTCTTGGTCTCGTCGGAGAAGTCGCTTATCTCCTTCATGGCCTTTACAAGCTCTTCCATCTTTACGGTAGCCTCTGCCATCTCTGCGCCTGCCTGGTTGGTCTTGTCGCTTGCTTCTACTGCGTCGGATGCGTTTACCTTTACCATCTCTGCGATAACGTTGATGGTTGCGGACAGCTCCTGGATGGAGGATGCCTGCTCTGTTGCACCCTGTGCCAGTGCCTGTGCGCCGCTTGCTACCTGGTCAGCTCCGCTGAGCAGCTGCTCGGAGGCATCGTCCACCTGACGGAGCGTATTGGAAAGGTTGTTGCGCAGGAAACGCAGGCTCTTGAGAATCTCCTCGGTATCGCCCACATAATAGCTGCGGTCAGCGGAGGAAACGTTAAAGTTGCCATCCCCGATATTGTTGCATATCATAGCGATATCGGGCATTATGTTGCTGAAGAATTTAACGGTCTCTCTTGCCTCGTCTGCAAGCGTGCCCATCTCGTCCTTGGACTGGTATTTGATCTCCACATGGCTGAAGTCGCCCTGGGATATCTGCTTCATTGCGTGCTCTACCTCTCTAATGGGCTGAACGATAGACTTGGAGAGCATAAAGGACATAACAAGTACATCTACGATCTCTATAACAAGCAATACTATAACTGCTATGAATGCGAGATCACGGGAGGAATGAGCCTCCTTATATCTTTCCTGGATAGCTGTATCAACATCAGTTATCAGCACATCCAGCTTTGCATTGACATTGTCGATAAGGGGAGCGTACTCCGCATTGTAGATGGAGTATACTGCGGCGTTGCCTTCTTTTGTGAACTTTGCTGCCTCGGTCATTATTCTTTCACGGATGGAGGCACCGTCGTTCATGATGGTGCGAATTTCTTCTACCTGAGCGTCAAACTGGGGAGCTATCTCTGTCAGCTCGTCGAGATGTGCAAAAAACTCCTCGTTGTCCTTGTTCATGGTGCTGTTTATCCTGTCAAGCTCCTCCTGAGTTTCAACGATAGCGCTTTCAAGGATATTCTTCTGATAGTCGCCCATGATGATGTTTGCCTTCAGAAGATTATTGGTCGCGGGAATGGATACATTAACATAATTGTCGCCTATACCGCTCATTATCAGCACTGACTGTACACTGATAACACCAAGGAATATGGTGAGTGCCAGCACAACACAGAATGTTATCAGTATTTTTGCACGGATCTTCAGATTTTTCATTTTGTTCTCTCCTTTATGTATGATTGGCGTTAATTACAAAAGCGGTGGTTGCCGCCCTGATACCTGACAGAGAGCTTTATGAACTTACCTAAACGTCAGTTTTTTGTATGCCATAACAAAAATATACCACAATTACGGCTTTTTTTCAAGCATTTTTCACATTTTTCTTTTGCTATCACGCTAAAATCGTTAAATATGTATAATTTCAAAGTGAATTTATGACAAAACCGACAACATGCAAACGATGTGTAACAGATATTGGTAAAATATTTTCGACCCGCAGGGATCGTTTCCTGCGGGTCGTATGGTTTATTCAGTTACGGTTGCAAGCGCCTCGGCGGTAAGATAGAACTGATACAGCGGAGCTATCTTTTTGAACTCCCGTGCGATATATCCCGAAAGCTTATCGGTAAACATGATATCAGTGTCTGTGATATCGCCCGATACTCCCAGACTTCTGCGGTTGAGCCAGTCAGCTATCTCGGGAGGCTGGTCGGGGTAGTGGTTGCGCTTGTAGCTTTCGCCGTACATATAGAAGGTCTTTTGCTTGTTGAGGGCAAGGAACGCCTTTTTAAAGCTGTCGTCACCTGCGAGTATAAGCTTTCGTGCCGCTTCCATAGTAGCGGGACGGGCGCAGTAGTAGCCGCAGCCGAAGCTCATTCCGCCTGCACCTATCGAGAAATAGAATTCTGGACGAGGGTCGTAGCCGTTTTTCATCCTTCCGAAGGAGTACCACACATGGTCACGGAAGATGGAATCGGGATGCATACGTGCGTCACGGTACAGCCTTGATATGCGCTTGGGGTCGCAGATTATCTGCTTATCTATCTTAGCCATTGTAGGCGCAAGGTCAAGGATAAGCTGAGCAAGCGGCTCGGTCACAAGCTCCTTATAATCGCTTTTATGCTCGTTGAACCATTCCTTGCTGTCATGCAGGCGGTTTTCAAACAGAAAATCTATCGACTGTTTAGAAAACGGCATGATATCACTTCCTTTTCTTCTTTTTATCCGTCAGGGAAAAGCTGTTTTCCGTCATGCGGACAAGCTCCTCGTCGGGTACGTCCGCATCAAGGTATACGGTATTCCAGTGGGTCTTGTTCATGTGATAGGCGGGAGTAACTCCCTTGTATATGCTGCGCAGAAAGTCAGCCTCCATCGGGTCGCATTTCATGTTTACCGCAGGCCTGTCGTTTACTTCCATAATGAGTGCAAACCATTTCCTGCTGTCGGTATGACGTCCCACCCATGTGGTAAAATCCTCATCAAAGGGCTGATCTACCGTCACTCCGCCCATATTGCGGAGGTGTTCAAGGTATTGTTCCTTGTTCATTATTACCTCTTACTTGCGTACATAGTTTATAAAGCGGATGTTGTGGTTGTTCGTTTCCGTGACGGGAGAGGTCTCGGTCATCTCCCAGTCGGGAAGGCTGTCCATATCGGTGAAGAAGGTATCTCCCCCGAAGCTCTCGTACACTCTGGTGATATATGCCTTGTTGCAGTAGGGGAGCATCTGACGGTATATCTCTCCGCCGCCTATCACGAATATCTCGTCCTGCACATCCTTTGCATAGTCGAGAAATTCCTCTATCGAGCCGAATACCTGTGCGCCCTCTATCTCCCTTGAAGTACGTGAGATAACGCAGTTTACACGGTCGGGGAGCGGTCTTTTCGGGAAGCTCTCGTAAGTCTTTCGTCCCATCACCACGGTGTGGCCTGTGGTTATCTCACGGAAGCGCTTCATATCTGCGGGAAGTCTTGTAAGCAGGTCGCCGTTTTTTCCGATGGCCCAGTCGTTGTCGGCTACAAGTATAAGTGTCATTTTGTTCCTCCTGAACAGCGTTATGCTGTTATTCCTTGTTTTTTTCCTTTTCGTAGAAAGCAAGAAAGCCTGCACGGTCTTTTTCATACAGCGTTTCCAACATATAGGAAAACTCAAACGGGTCGTATTCGCTGAAGATGTTGGGGATATGCTCGTACAGCTTTTGTGCGACCTCCTCCGTATGCGGGATATCCGCCGCATCCATATAGAACATCTTAAGCTCGGTGAATATCTGGAGCCTTACGACATACGAGGAGAGCCCTTTTATTCCCACCTGTGCGCAAAACCAGTAGATCTTATCACGAGGGATGACTGTTATCTTTCCCATGCCGTTGTCAAGCAGAAGATAGGATGCTGTGAGATATACACGCTCTCCTGTGTCGCCCATGGACTCGTCAACAGACAGCTTTCCATCAGCGATCTCGCTGTTTATGCGGTCAGCGGCTTCTGCCTTGCTTTCATTTTTGAATGGGAGTATCAGATTTTTCCCGTTTTTTGCAGGGAGGATGGAGCTTATAAGTTCGTAGGTGACGCTGAGCAGCAATATACCTACCAATATCCCCAGCATTATTACAAGCTTACTGTCCTGTGGGTCGCTCATGTCGAGGGAGCCCTTCAGTGCGAAGAACAGTCCTCCGCCTACCAGTAAAAAGAAAACAAGCGCTATCGTGAACAGCTTTCTTTTCTTTTTGTTTGCCCGCAGCGAGTGCTGCGTTAAAAATTCCTTTTCCATACCAATTTCCTTTCCATCTGTTTTTTTCAGGCTTATGCCTTTACCAATTACCAACCAACACTGTTATTATAGCAAAGACATGTGCAAAAGTCAATAAATCCGATCTGATGACAGGGGTCGTGTTTTCGGTGAAAACAACTTGATTTATTTCGGCGTATATAGTATAATGTATAATAGATTAATATTGTTTTTTTGTTTTGGAGGTACACTATGGATAACTTTATACAGATCGATATCTACACATCTTCACAGGCGATAGACGGAATTACCGGTGCGCTGACCGATTACGGCATCACAGGCTTTATCATCAGCGACAGTGCGGATTTCGAGAGCTTCCTCGCTGACAAGGACGCAAACTGGGATTACGTCGATGACGAGCTTATGGGACTGAAAAACGTAGAGCCTCATATCACGCTTTATGTTCACGATAACGCCCAGGGTGCGGAGATGGCTGCCGCTATCAGATCGCTGGTGGAGGAATACAAGGCGAACAACTCCGACGACTATTACGGAAACATCCGTATGGAGTACGCAAACGTAAAGGAGGAGGACTGGGCCAACAACTGGAAGAAGTATTACAAGCCCTTCCGTGTGGGAAGAAGCCTTGTCGTAAAGCCCTCCTGGGAGGATGTAACTGCTGAGGAAGGCGACAAGATACTGGAGATAGATCCCGCATCCACCTTCGGCACAGGACAGCACCACACCACAAAGCTCGTTATGGAAACGCTGGAGAACGTCATCAGGGGCGGCGAGCGTGTGCTTGACCTTGGCTGCGGAAGCGGTATCCTTTCTATTGCCTCGATGCTGTTCGGTGCGTCGGAGATAACTATGTGCGATATCTTTGAGAACGCAGTAAAGACCGCATCCGAGAACGTTGAGAAGAATAACATCACTGCTGACAAGTACCGTGCATTCTGCGGAAACGTTATTGAGGACAAGGAGCTTTGTGATAAGATCGGCACAGGCTACGATGTGGTATGTGCCAATATAGTTGCGGATGTAATAATCGGCATGAGCGGACTTTTCGGCGGCTTTATGAAGCCCGATGCAAGCCTTATCGTTTCGGGAATAATCGACGAGCGTCTTGACGAGGTGATGTCCTCGCTCTCTGAGAACGGCTTTAAGGCTGTATCGACAGAGAATGAGGAGGGCTGGAACTGCATACTGCTGAAAAAGGCGTGATATAAAATAGCAAGATGATACCTCTGCGCATATACTGCCACAGGAGGCGGTGTACGGTGATATTGCGGTATCTGTATATTCTTGCGAATATGTTTCTCCCGATATTCGGACTGGTAACGCTGCTTGATTCGGCAGTGCGTACATTTCTTGGCAGCGGCTCTGACAACGGGGAGGACAGCGACACATAATGCGGAGGCTCCCGCAGGGAAAGGACGGTGATACCCATGGTCATGCCGAATGAGCTTATCTCCATCAAGGGCACGGTGGAGGATATAGTATTCTACAACGAGGAAAACGGTTATATCGTACTGGACCTCGATGCCGATAATGTGCTTGTCACAGCCGTGGGTATGCTGGGCGATGTTAAGGAGGGCGAGGAGCTTACTCTTTACGGAGACTACATCAACTCCCCGAAGTACGGCAGACAGTTCAAGGTGGAGGTGTTTGAGCGTGCGCTCCCCACAACTAAGGCTGCGATACAGAAGTATCTCGGCTCGGGAGTTATCGCAGGCATCGGTCCTGCGGTGGCAAAGAG
>JAFSHE010000332.1 GCA_017440445.1 Oscillospiraceae bacterium
ACGGAGATAAGACCCTCGATAGCAAACCATCCGCCGAATGCCGCAATAAGCAGGAAGCCTATATTTCCTATACAGTTCATGCAGGGACCCATTGAGCCACCAAGTATCTGAGCTTTTATTCCTATTTTCTTCAGCTGGTCACTTGTATTGTTGAATTCCTCGCAGACCTTGCTCTCCCGAGTGAAAGCCTTGACAGTCTTGTAGCCTGTTACAGACTCCTCAATCTGTCCGTTAAGTTGACCAAGCTTCGCCTGCTGCATTGGGAAATACTTTCTCATAAGCTTTGAAAGATTTCGGGATACCACTAAAGTAAGCACTATGGTTATCATACTCACCAGTGTAAGCTGCCAGGAATACACAAGCATCATCACAAAGCATCCGATAAGCATTATCACACCCGATACAAGTGAACCAAGCGACTGCGAAACCGAGTTGGACACATTCTCAACGTCATTCGTCATACGGCTCATAATATCACCGTGCTTATGTGTATCGATATACTTGATAGGCAGCCTTGATATCCTCGCAAAAAGGTCTTTACGCATTATCCTTACAGTATACTGTGAAAGCTTTGCTGCAAAGATATTCTGGAAATAGGTCAGTACAGCAGAAACAAGATAAGCTCCCGCCATTATACCTATCCACGTGAACAGCTCCGAGAAGTTTATCTCAGTGCGGTTTTCCGTAAGAGTTATGGAATCGATCGCATTCGCCATAAGGGAGGGAGCGACAATGTTAAGCAGCGTAGCCACAAGCATTACCGCAAGCATTCCGTACAGCAGATTTTTATTCTTTCCTATGTAGCCGAGTATCCTCGACAGCGAAGCCTTTACATTCTTGGGCTTCTCCTTGGGCATTCCCATTGCACCCGGGCCGCCTCTGCCTCCCGGACGAAGATTGATGACGGGCTTGTTATTGTTGTTATCAGCCAACCTGTTCATCCCCCTCTCTCATCTGGGAGTTGTAGATATCCTGATATACATAACAGCTCTTCATCAGATTATCATGGTTATCAAATGCAGCAAGTCTGCCGTTTTCGATGACCGCTATTTTATCAGCAACCATAACGCTTGCTACTCGCTGGGCAATCATTATTACGGTGGTGTCTCCGAGATTCTCTCTCAATGCTCTTTGCAGCTTTGCATCCGTTGCAAGATCAAGCGCCGACATACTATCGTCAAATATAAGTATCTCGGGTTTCTTAACAATAGCACGTGCTATCGAAAGACGTTGCTTCTGTCCCCCTGAAAGCGATGCCCCCTTTTCAGTCACCATATCCTTGTAACCATCATTGAAGCCCTCTATAAAGTCAGCTGCTTGTGCTATCTCAGCGGCATGTTTAATTTCTTCATCAGTTGCATCGGGATTACCCCAGCGTATGTTATTTTCGATGGTATCAGAAAACAACTCGCTTTTCTGAAGAACAAAGCCTATCTTCTTTCTAAGCGCATCCAGTCCGTATTCCTTTACATCAACGCCATCCACAAGTACCTGCCCCTCAGTTGTATCGTAGAAACGGGTTATCAAATTTACAAGGGAAGTCTTACCACAGCCTGTTGCGCCAAGTATAGCAACTGTTTCGCCCTTATTAACACGGAAGCTTATATCCTCAAGGACATTATTTGCCTGTACTCCGGGATAACGGAAGGATACATTTCTGAATTCTACTGTTCCCTTTTCCTCGGTTTCACCATTAAAGCTACCGCCTGCAATAACAGGGTCTGCGTCAAGAACTTCCTTTATACGCTTTGCCGAGGCAGAGGCACGGGTAACCTGCTGGAACATCATACCTATCATCATTACTGACATAAGTATCTGTGTAATATAGGTAATGACAGCCATCACCTGACCTACCTCAAGCTCCTTTGCCTGCACCTGAAGTCCTCCGATATATATAACAGCAAGCACCGAAGCATTCATCAGTATCGACAGAACAGGAGTCAGAAGCGCCATCAGCTTCTGTACACGGAGGTTTGTATTACAAAGCTCATCATTAGCCTTGCCGAAGCGTTCGATCTCATACTCCTCACGAGTATAAGCCTTTACAACTCTTGCGCCCGAAACATTCTCCTGAACGACGGAATTTACACGGTCAAGCTTGCTCTGTACTATGCCGAAAAGCGGTGCGCCTTTTTTCAGAACCACAGCAACGATGATAAGCTGGACAGGCATAGTAAATAACAGTATCAGACCAAATCTAGCATCAATGGTTAGTACCATAAAGATACCGCCCACAAACTGCATTACAGTCCTTACCATCATTCTGAGCGCCATACCTACGAAATCCTGACATGCAGTGATATCATTAGTAAGCCTTGTAACAAGTGAGCCTGTGGTAAACTTATCCGTCTGTTGAAAGGACATCTTCATTACCTTTGAAAAAGCGTCCTTGCGAAGGTCATTAGCAAAGCTCTGCGCCGCAATATTTCCGAACACACCTGAAAGGATACCGCCAAGGCATCCGATCAGCGTGAAGATGATCATCTGTATGCCGACCTCAAATATTATATCCATATTCTGACCAAGCACACCATCATCAACGATCTGCGACATCAGCGATGGCTGCAACAGATCCATGCTGACCTCAAGTATCATAAACAGCGGCGATAAAGCCGCAATATACCAGTATCTTTTCAGATACGCAAGCACCTTAATCAACGAAGTCGCCTCCGAGCTCCTTTTTCAGGTTTTCCTCCATCTTCGCAAGAGTCTTACCAAGCGCAGAAAGCTCCTTCTCCGAAAGACCTGCAAGCATCACTTTCTCTGCTCTTTCAAACGCTTCAAGTATCTTTGCATGCATATCTTTGCCCTTCTCTGTAATGAATACATGTGTTTCACGGCGATCATTATCGTTCTTCTCACGACGAACGATGCCCTCACGCTCCATATTGCGGAGTGTTATACTGATCGTTGGCGCCTTGAGCTTGGTTATCTTCACAAGATCAAGCTGAGTAAGACCATCGTTTTCCATAAGCGGCTTCATAACATGACGATACGAAGCCCTCATGCCTATCTTTTCAAGCTCTTTTCCTACGAAATATCCAAAAAGAAAAGACGCATCATTCACGCTGCGGATAGCATCATTACCTTTAAACATATACGTATTATTGTTACTGTATTTCATTTTGTTCTTCCTTTCAGCAGTTAGTTGCATACACAAAGTATCAGCCAAAGCAAATTATTTTATTTGCTATTCTTATTATACCTTATTTTTCGTGATTGTCAATAAATTCATTGTGAAAAACTAATGAAAATATACAAATCCCTTTTTTTACCATGTGTATCAACCCCGTACTTCAAAAAGAATGGTATCGTTTTCAAGCATAATTTGGAAATATATAAAGTTTGTAACCTTTTTGTAACCGGCTTGACATTTTTCTGTAACTATTATATAATTTTGTTATATTATCATAAACCGTCGTTTTATGTCACATTCGGGAGAAACGTATGAAAAAAATATTAACATCATTATTTGCAGTTGCATTTTCGTTTACAATACTCACTGTTTCTGCATTTGCCGAGGAACATTACACCATATCCCACAAAAGCGGTACATATACTACTGCCCAATTTGTAAGGATAACGCCTGATGACAACGCCCAGGTATATTATACAACAGATGGTTCTATGCCAGACAGGAACTCTGCAAAGGCGGCTGCTACCATAATCGTTAAGGACAATACAATGCTTCGCACTGCTGCATACATCAACGGAAAACTTGTCGAAACAAGCATGACGAACTACACGATTCGTACAGTATCTCCGAAAGCATCTGTAAAAAGCGGCGAGTTCTCTGCTCCTTTTCATGTAAAACTGTCATGCTCTGACAAAAATGCAACTATATACTACACAACTGACGGTACGACACCTACCAAAAAATCAAATCCGTATACAGAGCCGATACTTATCTCTGAAACAACATCGCTTAAATTCGCTGCATTCAGCGATGACCATGCACGCAGCCTTATATGCAGCAGAAAATATACCATCTCTAAGGATGAATACAGCGATCCTGACAGACAAAGACTGTTTGACCTCATCAACAAAACTCGCGCATATTACGGAATTGCTCCCGTTGAGGAGCTTCCGCAGCTTTCCGAGATCGCACAGCAGAGAGCAAAGGAATGTGCTTCGTATTTCTCTCACTGGAGAGCAAACGGAACAAAGTGGGACTCGCTTCTTGCAAATGCAGGTCTTAAACGAAACGCTCGAGGAGAGAATATCGCATACTATTACACAACCGCAGACGGCGCTCTGAACTGCTGGATGAGCGACCCTTATCACAAGGCTAACGTCCTTGCTGCTGACGCCAGATATGTTGGAATAGGCTGTTACAACAACGGCTACTGCACCTGCTGGACACATCTTTATATCGGAGAAAATTAATGAGATATTTCCATTACACCGATGATCAGACCGAGCTTCTTGCACTTCGTGACAGGAAGCTCGGTGATTTTATAACAAAGACAGGACATATAGACAGGATCATATCCGATGATTTCTTCAGCGGACTGTGTTATAACATCATAAATCAGCAGCTTTCAATGAAAGCATGCGATACACTTTGGAATAAGATCACTTCTTCCCTTGGCGAGATCACTCCCGAAACCTGTCATGATGCTGACAGACTAAGATCATGCGGATTATCGCAGAGCAAAGCTAACTGTATAGCCTCATGTGCTGAGAAGTTTATTTCCGCAGAAATAATTCCATCAGAGATACCGAAAATGTCAGACGATGAAGTTTCTACGCTCCTTACATCGATAAAAGGAATCGGAAGATGGACAGCAGAGATGACGCTTATTTTCTGTCTTGAGCGGCCTGATGTACTCAGTCTTTCAGACTACGGCATCAGGAAAGGATTGTCCGTTCTTCACGATATCGATATAAAAGATATCAAAGCTATGCAGCAATACCGAGAGCTATACTCCCCTTACGGTACTATCGCATCATTCTATCTGTGGGAGGCGGCTAAAGCCTTGAAATAATTCCACGACCGCATTTCTTCACTACGAATTTGTTACCTATACGCTTCAAATAATCTTTTTGAGCGATTTAATTAACATAATCCGAAAATGTTACGCAAAAATTACATAGTTGCAATCGCCGGTTGGTAGAAAACCATCCGCAATTATGTTAAAATACCATCAAGAGGTGAGAACATGGCAATCAGATATGATAATTTCAGAATATTCCGCAAGAAAAGCGGACTTACCCAGGAGGATGTTGCAGAAAAGCTTGGCGTATCACGTCAGGCGGTTGCAAAATGGGAACGAGGTGACACAGCTCCCGATATAGAGTTCTGCATAAAGCTCGCTGAGCTTTACGGAACAACGATCGACGCACTGGTAAGCAATGCCTACATTACTGAGGATGACTCCCAAGGCACAAAGCATGCATTCGGTGTTGCAAGAGTAAACGACAAGGGACAGATCACGATGCCGAAAAAAGCCCGTGAAATGTTCAACATCAAGCCGGGCGATTCCCTGCTCGTTCTTGGCGAGGAAGGCAGAGGAATAGCAATAATCAACCTCGGCAGCATGCCGACAGAATAACATTTTCGGAGGTAGCATGATGAATGCGGTCGAAGTAAGAGATCTTACAAAAAAATACAAGAACAAAACAGCGGTTAATGCGATAAACTTCTCTGTTAAGGACGGCGAGCTGTTTGCACTTCTTGGTGTAAACGGTGCAGGAAAAACAACAACTATACGTATGCTCTCCTGTCTGGCAACGCCTACTGACGGCACAGCCACAGTGTACGGTCATGATACCATCAAAGAAGGCGATGAAGTCAAAAGGCTGATCGGTATTTCCCCGCAGGATACTGCAATTGCTGAAAACCTTACTGTTCGTGAAAACCTTGAGCTTATTTCGGGAATTTACGGATTTTCAAAGGAAAAGACCGCAAAACGCACCGATGAAATAATCGAGATGTTCAACATGGGCGAGGTAAGCGGCGACCGTGCCAAAACGCTATCTGGCGGCTGGAAGCGCAAGCTCTCCATCGCTATGGCGCTTATAACCGAGCCTAAGCTGCTTTTCCTCGATGAGCCTACTCTCGGTCTTGACGTACTTGCAAGACGTGAGCTGTGGACAGCTATTGAGGCGTTAAAAGGCAAGATAACGATAATCCTCACCACACACTATATGGAGGAAGCGGAAAGCCTTTCCGACCGTATTGCTATCATGCTCGGTGGAAAAATATCCGCTATGGGAACTCTTTCGGAGCTTGAGGCCATCGCATGCGAAACAGGACTGGAAGCGACTTTTGTAAAAATAGCAGACATGACAGCAAAGGGGGAGCTTTGATATGAAACGTACATTTTCTTTTGCAGGAAGAAATCTTAAAGAGCTTCTCCGTGACCCTCTCAGCTACATATTTTGTCTTGGTTTCCCTCTTGTAATGCTTATCGTAATGACGATGGTAAACTCCAGCATCCCCAAAGAGGCGAATATGACCATCTTCCGTATCGATAATCTTTCCGCAGGTATTGCAGTATTCGGTCTTACATTCATAATGCTGTTTACATGCCTTTCCGTTTCAAAGGACAGAGCAGGCTCTTTCTTAGTAAGGCTCTATGCTTCACCCATGCGTCCGTTTGACTTCATAGCAGGATATCTCCTTCCCGTTTTCCTGCTGTCGCTGATACAGATGCTTATTACTTTCGTGGCTTCTGTTATCATCGGTCTTATCTCGGGTACAGAGCTTGATATTCTCGGATGCCTTATCGCTATTCCCGCACTTATCCCGCTGTCGATAACCATGATATCACTCGGACTTCTGTTCGGAACTCTCTTTAACGACAAGGCAGCGCCGGGACTTTGCTCTATCATAATTTCACTGGCATCCTTCCTCGGCGGTGTGTGGTTTGACTGCGAAGCACTGGACGGCTTCCTCAGCACGATGTGCAACGTTCTTCCCTTCTTCCACGGAACAAAAGCAGGCAGACTCGCAATCGCCATGCAGCTTGATGAGATATGGCTGCATATCGGTGTGACCTCGGCTTACGCAGCGGTCATAACCATCGTTTCCATAATTGTTTTCAGAAGCAAAATGAAAGCAGACCTTTCATAACATATACGGCTTGGATATTTCCAAGCCGTTTTTTTTTGTAAAAATTCTTTATTGTACCATTTTTGTATTGATTTATTTTCAAAATCTGCTATAATATATACTATTAAAGTAATGCACAATTCGGAAAGTGTCGATAACTTATATATTACGTGACAGAAAGAGGTTTTATTATGGACAAGGTCTTACTAATCGGAGAACCTATGGAGCTGCTTCAGGCGCAGGATGAAGGTGCGCTTTCAGAGGCCGTCAGCTTTACAGCAGGAGTTACAGGTGCAGAGCTTAATGTTGCTGTTGGAATTACCCGTCTGGGTCTTACAG
>JAFSHE010000333.1 GCA_017440445.1 Oscillospiraceae bacterium
AGACCGATGTATTCCATCAAATCGCCGAACCAATCGCTGACTGTTTCAAAAATGGTACCGTTTCCGTCGGGAGCTACCTCAATAAGGCTCTCGGTGTTTACGCTGAGGTGCTTTATCTGAGAATTGGATACCTTAGCCATGCCGAGAACATCAGTAGCATACTCGTCGATGTAGCCGATATTCTTCACCTTTGAATCAAGTCTGCTCTGGAGCAGTGAATTCTGCTCCTGCGCTGCGGTAAGCAGCTCACGCTGCTCTGTCACCTTTCTTGCCCAGTCGTCTGCGCTGGTAAGACGTACATTTACAAGGCACAGCGATGCAAATATCGCACCCACGCACGCAATAGCCTTTACTCTGGAGCCGCTTCTGGATACAGAACGACTGTTCATTCTTATTTCCTGCTTTACCTTTTCCTGCTCCTCATGCTGACGGGAATGCTCCTTCTCGTGCTCCGCAACATCAAAACGGGAAAGGTCGTATGCAAGGTTTGAATTGTAGCTGTCCACCTGCATCGGACTCCCTCCTTGAACTTTTACACTTCCTGTGGTATAATCTGTTTATACGTTACTTTCGTATCTTCTCTATTATTCTAAGCTTTGCACTGCGGCTCCTTACGTTCTGAGAAAGCTCCTCCTCGGACGCTGTTACAGGCTTTTTGCCCACAAGCGCACCCCTCGGCTGCTTTCCGCAGACGCACACGGGAAACTCAGGCGGGCAGGTACAGCCCGTGCAGAATTCCTTGAAGCGAGTCTTTACTATCCTGTCCTCAAGGGAATGGAATGTAATGACCGACATCCTGCCGCCTACCTTCAGCTTTTCAAAGCCGACGGAAAGCGCAGTTTCCAGCACATCAAGCTCCTTATTTACTTCTATACGTATCGCCTGAAAGCTCTTTCGGCAGGGATTCTTCTCCCTGCGGTAGGCTGCAGGAACGCTCTTTTTTATTATTTCGGCAAGCTCTCCTGTTGTTTCTATCGGAGATACAAGCCTTGCGTTCACTATGCCTGTAGCTATCTTCATGGCGAATTTCTCCTCGCCGTAGGCAAAGAGTATGCGTGCGATATCTTCCTTAGCGTATTCGTTTACAACGTCACGCGCAGAAAGCCCCTCGCCGCTCATTCTCATATCAAGCGGGGCGTCGTTATGGAACGAAAATCCCCTTTCAGCCGTATCAAGCTGATGCGACGACACACCAAGATCGGCAACAATTCCATCCAGGCCGTCGATGCCAAGCTCCTCAAGCACAGAGCCAAGCTCGCAGAAATTTCTCTTTACAAATGTGACGGGATAGCCCTTTAACCGCTCCCCAGCGGCCGCCAGCGCCTCCGCATCCTGATCGAAGCAGATAAGCCGTCCGCCGTCCAGTCGCTTTGCAAGCTCCAGACTGTGGCCGCCTCCGCCCGTGGTGAGATCAGCGTAAACGCCCTTTGGGTCTGTATACGCACCGTCCACCGTTTCCTTAAGCAAAACTGTTACATGTGAAAATCCCATTAAAGACCGATCTCCTCAGCAAGTGCGGCAATATCCTCAGGAGATGTACTGCTGCAGTATTCCTCCCAGAGTGCCTTGTCCCATATCTCTGCATGGTCGTCCATTCCGACTACCACTGCCTCGGCTGTAAGACCCGCATAGGCACGCAGCGACTGCGGCAGCGCAATTCTGCCCTGCTTGTCAGGCTCCGCCTCGCATGCTCCGCCGAACAGAAAACGCTCTATCGGCAGTCTTACCTTGGAGGGCTTTCCCTTTAAGCTCTCCTTGATGGCATTCCAGCTCTGCTCTGTGTGCACCGTAAGACATTGTTCACCTATGGTCTTGGAAATAAAGAAACGTTCGCCGAGTTCCTCTCGCAGCTTTGCAGGGAAGTTCATGCGTCCCTTGCTGTCTATCGTATGTGAAAACTCGCCGTACATCTTATTCCCCCCCTTTGCCATATCCCCGTGAAAATGTACCGTGCTTTGTTCCGCCCTCCTCAGGCGGAGATTTCCGTAGATGATATTTTCCCAATTAACAATGTGGAACGAGGTGAGAGTTCGGTTTTATCTTTATTTTTTATATTTCAGTGAATTTTCTCTCCACTTTAGTGAAATCTTCACCACTTTTCCCCACTTCTAAATTATATACCACATTTCATTTTTTTGCAAGCGAAACCCAGTGCGATTTTCCCAAAAAAAGAGATAAACTTTTGTTCACCGTTTTGTGCATATTACACAAAAAATCACCTGAAAAAACATTAAATTGAAACTAAAAACCGTCAGAAAACACAACATATCGACACTTGCCAACTCCAAAACAGCAACATATTGTGGTCTGTCGTCAAAACACACAAGATACAGCGCACATCTCCCAAAAACCGCCCTGAATGTCAAAAGGACGGATATTTCTGCTGTCCCACGACAAAAAAACTCCCGCTGTGTAACCGTCAGCGGGAAAAAGAGGACTATTTTTTAGTAATCAGGCATATCGTAAAACGGGACGTTCTCCCGTCACGGAGGATAACGTATCCCGCCGCAAGGCCCGATCGGGCGGCGGGATACCCTATCACAAAGCTTTTCGCTACATGCTGCCGTAAAACCTGTTTGTAAAGGTCATCATGGCACGGATACCCGCAGGTATCTCCTCGTCCATATCCAGCGGCAGCCTTACCATATCCTTATCGGGATATGCTTCATCGCTTCTGCGGCTGCCGTTTAGCAGCACTTTTCCTTGAAGCTGAGGCAGTCTGTGCACTGCTTGTCAGAGGGGTTGCACTCGTGTGTGCCTACCTCGATCCTGTCAAGAGAGCAGTAGTTGTCGTTTGCGCAGTGATATTCACAGCTCTTTACTGTACATCCAATGTGCTTGTTTGCAAATTCTGTACCCATGGTAATACTTCCTTTCAATGCATGATAAAAGCGGCAGCACGGTCGTTTCCGTCTGCCGCTTTACTATTATCCTCAGAATATCTGCGTTTATTCGCTCTTTTTTTATTTTTTCAAATGACATCCATCACATCTGCGAGAGTTTCCGCCACGTAGTCTGCGCCATACTGCTCAAACTCCTCACGTGAGCCGTAGCCCACAAGCACCGCTGCGCACTTCATGCCCACCTCATGTGCGCCGAGGATATCATACATCCTGTCGCCCACCAGCAGACATTCATCGGGACTTGCGCCTGTATTCTCCAGCACGTGGCGCAGCACCTGTTCCTTCGTGCATATCCTGCCGTCGAGGGTTGCCGCTCCGACGAAATCGAAATACGAAAGCAGTCCGAAATGCTCCAATATCAGCCTTGCGGCATGCTCGGGCTTTGATGTAGCAAGGCATATCCTCCTGCCAGATTCCTGTATCTTCCGAAGAAGCTGCTCTACGCCATCTATCACCGAGTTTTCATACAGACCCTTGTCGAAATAGTATTCACGGTAGAAGGCGGCGGCTGTTTTCGCCTGCTCCTCGCTCATATCGAAGCTGCGCTGAAACTCAGAAATAAGCGGCGGTCCGATGAAGTGCTTAAGCATCTCTCTTGGAGGGACATCAAGTCCCATCTTCTCCAGTGCGTACATTATTCCATTGGTGATGCCGATATAAGGCTCAGTCAGTGTGCCGTCAAGGTCAAAAAGGATCGTGCTGTACATGTGTTTCTCCATTCTGTATTTTTAAAGGTTATATGAATGTTCATCCGAAAAGACGCTGAAAACCGTTCACAACAATTCCACCTGTGACGTTGGGAATTAATAATCAGTCACGTTCAAACGCAGCATAAAAATCATTTGCATCTTGAAAGATACTATCTTGGTTAAAAAGGATATGATAACTTGTATTATTATCTGCGGTATAACAAATAGTCACCCAATACTGCTGTAAAGTAGCAGTCGTCTGCCAATATAGATAAAAATCATAAAACCAATCTATTTCATCAGGTGTATTCTTTTCTTCAATATATGTTTGATTTATATTTACGAAAACAGCATCTTCATACTCGGACAGATCTTCAGGCGGGTAACTACCTGGTATATAAGTATTAAATGTTGCACTTAAGCTGTTCTTTTTCCAGTATGGCAATAACAGTTCACGTTCAATGTATTGATTTGCGCGTGATTTTACAAAATTCTCTCCTAAGAATTTGCCATTATTTGCCCAAATGGAAAATCGCACACCATCTTGTTCAAAAATGATATAGTCATGTGAATCGGAAGTAATATTGAAATTAGCAGATTGATATACCTGCTCTACAATTATAGCATCAGGAAAATACTGTTCGGCATATTCAAGAATTACTTTTTTATTTTCCTGTGCCTCTTTTTGCCACCACAGCGGCGGTTCTGCATAATCCCATGCCAGCAGACACACAGGTGTAATCACTACCACAACCGCTGCGGCTGTCGCAATTATCTGCAATACCCTTTTTTGAATTAGTTTTTTCATTATAATCACCATTTGTCATTATGATATATGATCGTAATAACACCAAACAGTTTTCAGCAGACCAACGGGCGGCAGAGCGCCGCCCGAAAACATCTTATCCATCCTGCTTTATCAGCTTTCTTATCGCATTCACAGCGCACTGGAAAGCCCTCTCGCTGCTCTCGCAGTTGAAGTCGGGCAGCTTCAGCTTGGTGCGCTCCACATTCCACAGAGCGGTAAGCACTGCGCCTGCACGCACTCCCCTGCACTGAGCCACTGCAAAGATAGCCGCTGCCTCCATCTCCGAGGTAAGGCAGCCGCACTTCACATACGCATCCCATGCGGTGGAGAGCTTATGCGCCACTCCCGTTGTATTCGGGTCTATCTCGCCGTAGAAGTTATCCTTACTGTGAACTACTCCCACATGACAGCGGTTTCCGTCCTCGTTGGTGGAAAGCTCATCGCCTGCGTCCTTAAGCGCCCTCACCACATCAAAATCCGCAGCTGCGGGATAGTGGTCGGGAAGATACTCGTAGCTCGTACCCTCGCTCCTTATCGCAGCAGAAGCCACAACAAGGTCGCCGCCGTATACCTTAAGGTCCATACCGCCGCTGGTGCCTACTCTTATAAAGGTATCCGCACCGCACATGATAAGCTCCTCCACAGCGATAGCCGCAGAAGCACCGCCGATACCCGTGGAGCAAACGCTTACCTTCACCCCGTCAAGATAGCCTGTATAGGTGGTGTACTCACGGTTTGAAGCGATAAGCTGAGCATTGTCAAGCTTTTCCGCTATCTTCGGCACTCTGCCGGGGTCGCCGGGGAGAATGACATATCGTCCGATGTCGCCGTTTCTCGTTTTCAGATGAAAACGGATGTCCTCCTGAATGATAGAAGCCATGTTAATCCTCCTTTTCCTCCGCAAGGATAGAGGGTGCCTTTGAATTCTCCCTTTCTATCCTCTTGTCAAGCCATCTCGGGATATATACTATCATCGCCACCGCAACAGAGATGAGCGTGATAAATATACAGGGCATGTACAGCATTGCGGGACCAGCGTTCCCGTCAATGCCGAGGTTATCGTTTGCTATCCTGAAAAGCGCATACATCACGATGGTCATTACCATCGCCACGCCGTGAATCGCCGAGGCTATCCTCGAAAATCCCAGAAACAGCACGATAGTACCGATCACATACACCACGGAGCTTACCATCCACAGGGTAACTGCGGTCTGTATATAGCCCTGCACCGAGGACACCATACCGTCAAAGCCCTGCGACATCGTGCTGAGTGCGCCCAGCACTCCAAGACACAGCGCAAATATCGAGGTAAGCACCAGCGACAGCACCTCAAGTATCATTATAACAACGCCCGCCTGACGGGAAACCACATATCTTTTGAAAAATCCCGTATTGACGGTGAACATTCCGTCAGCGGTATCCTTATTCTTTATCTTATTCTTTGAGTCCAGCTTGTAATTCCTAGCCATAGCCATGCCCTTTCTTTTATTTCTGTATATTATTTTCTCGCAGGTAAAACCACCTACACGCCCGCAGCTCCGCTGTATGTCTGAAGGATATCCTCCGAGACCTCCCTCACCGAGCGGCGGGAGTCCATAGCCAGCTTATGTATATGCCTGTGCGCCTGCTCCTCCGTAAGATTGAGATACTGTATCAGGCAGCATTTCGCACGGCTGAGCAGCTTGTTATCGTCCAGCTTCCGTGAAAGACGGTCGTTCTCGTCCTCCAGCCTGCGGATGTTCTCCTTAGCAAGCAGCGACAGCCTAACCGTCTGCACCAGTGCCGACTTCGTGAATGGTCTCGGCAGCACAAATGCGCCCGTAAAGCGTATCCTGCTCTGTACATCCTCCGCAATATCCGTCTTTGCAAGGACTATGATGCATCCCTTTGTCCTGCCTCGTATATCTGCGATATAGTTAAGCCCGAACTCCGACCGAAGCGGGGTTGAAACTATCACCGCATCGAACTCCGACAGGTCTGCGGCAGCCTCCTCATCAGTGAAGCACAGCACGCACTCGCAGGAAAGCTCCTCCAGTTCAGCGTCGATACTCTCGCACATAGCATGCGTTTTATC
>JAFSHE010000334.1 GCA_017440445.1 Oscillospiraceae bacterium
GCTCAATATTCACCGTATGTATTCCGCAAAGGATCGTAAATCCAACTCCTGTCGGAAAGATCAATATAAGTTCAATAGCTGCGGATACAGCTTCCTATAAGCATGTATGCGACTTTATCGCTCCGCAGGCGAAAATACTTGTCGTAGACGATGTACCTGTAAATCTGAACGTATTTGTAAATCTTATCAAGGGTCATAAAATGCAGGTAGATACCGCTTCAAGCGGATTTGAATGTCTGACTTTTACCAGACAAAAGAAATATGATATCATCTTTATGGACCACATGATGCCCGAAATGGATGGTATTGAAACTCTTTCCCGTATCAAGGCTGACACAGAGAATCTGAATAACAGCACAACGGTAATAATGCTTACAGCCAACGCTTTGATAGGAATGAAGGAAATGTACCTCGAAAAGGGATTTACAGATTATCTTTCAAAGCCGATCATGCCTGACAAGCTGGAAAAAAAAATAAACCACTACCTGCCTGATGACAAAAAAATATCTGAATCCGATACAAAGGATAGTATTTCAGCCGATGCTGAAAGCATAGAGAAAACTGAAGCTTCTTCAGATAACTCTGACGATCTGCGTAATAAGGATCCACTTCAGAAGCTCAGCTCACTTTTACCTGACGTTAATCAGAATATGGCTATCAGATATTGCTCAGGAAGTAAGGAATTCTATATTGAATTCCTGAAGGACTTTATCACAGACGGCAGATATGACCGTATCTCAAAGATATACGAAAACATGGATGTAAAGCAATACGCCATAGAAGTACACACGTTAAAGGGTACATCGAGAACTTTAGGATTTGATAATCTTTCAGAAATTGCAGAAAAGCTGCAATTCGCTGCTGACCAGAACGATATTGATTCCATCAGGAATAATCATAATGATATGATGCAGCTATATAATGAAATTCTCTGTGTCCTTAAACAGATCTTTTAATAAAACAAAAGCAGCGCAGTTACTTTACAGTAATGCGCTGCATTTTGTATATCAGGCTAAAAAATGACAAACGAACGACCAGCCGATTTTATAAGAGCTGAAACGACAACACTCCTATAACACAAATTATACTTCCGATAAGATTAAGCCTTGAACAGCTTTCCTTTCGTATTAGTCCGATAAAGAACAACGTGACAAGTATCATCGGCTGGATAAAGGAGTAATTAACAAGACTTATCGAGATAACTGCGTTTTCAAGCAACATCCCTATCACATTCGGTATCCTCGCAAGAACGACCTTTACAGCGCCGTTCTTATTCTTTTTTATGATATCAGAAGGCTTAACCATAAACAGCATGATGATAGTTATCAGAACAAGTGCAGGAAGAAGCTGCATCGTTGGCGAGATGTACGGTGTGAACGCTTTTATCACAAGGCCATATCCATATTTTGCTGCAAGATACAGAATAAGCGGAACAATGATCTTCCGATACTCTATCTTGCCTTCCCTGCCCGACCTTGCTATGAAAACAAGTCCTACAACAGTAACAGCGATACAAAGCAATCTCAGCATGCGCATCTCCGCACCGTAGAACATATCTGTCACGTAGGAGGCAAACAACGTCACCCCAAGCCATGCTTTTAGCTCAAATGCCGAAAGCTGCTTCAGCACCAGTGCGCTCATCTGAAACTCCAGAAATTTGCATAACGCTATCAACAGAACAGCAGCGAAGCTCTGCCATGTCAGCGTAAAGCGCAGCTCCTGAAACGGCAGTGCGAACAGGAGAAAAAACGACATCGATGAACACATAAGGAACGTGAACTCGTTACCTGTGAATTTTGCTCCCGATACCGCATATTTGTCGCTAAGCGAGGTAGTAGTATAGCAGGCCGTTACTGCCAGCATCAAGATCACAGCATTCATTACCATCTGACCTTCCACCGCTCACGGAGTCTTTCGATACTCTCACCGTGAGCGGATGTTATTTTTTTGAGCAGCTCTCATTCTGACGAAGCTCGTCCAGATACTTCTCAAACAGTGCTTCATCGGTAGGTATCTCTGCCCAGTCGTTCGTCCATGCAGAGAGATAAGCCGCATTAGAGATAGAAAGGGAATTAAGTCCCTCCTTACCCTCAGCTACCATATCAGTGCCATTCAGGATGGACTGTGCGAATGCCTCCAGCACCTCGGGATGTCCCTCAGGCTCAGGAGCTGTAAATTCCTCATAAGTATTAGCGGGAGTTGCAAAGCCCTCCTTGGAGGTGAAACAGAACTCACGCTCGGGGATATCCAGCTTCCACCAGCAGAGCTTGCCGTGTTCAACGACTATCTTACCCTTATCGCCTGTTATCTCAAGGCGATTTGTGCCGCAGGCATCCCCCGTTGTGGTGATGAATGTGGCGGTTGCACCGTTCTCGTATTCGCCGAAGATAGTGACATCGTCCTCTACCTTGATATTGTGATACTTTCCAAACTCGCAGAAAGCTCTTATTCTCTTTGGCATGCCGAATATCCACTGCCACAGATCAAGATTATGAGGAGCCTGATTAAGCAGAACGCCTCCGCCCTCTCCATTCCATGTGGCTCTCCAGCTTCCCGAATCATAATAAGCCTGTGTACGATACCAGTTTGTGATTATCCACACCATTCTCTTAAGCTCGCCAAGCTGTCCGCTCTGAACTATCTCACGTGCCTTTGCGAACATGGGGTTTGTACGCTGATTGAACATGATGCCGAACTTCACGCCTGACTTTTCAGCCGCCTCGTTCATCTCACGCACCTGTCTTGCATATACTCCCGCAGGCTTCTCTGTGAGAACATGGATATTCCGCTTGAAGCACTCCTTCGCAACAGTGGGATGGTCGTAATGCGGAACTGCTATCAGCACTGCGTCAACAAGCCCGCTGTCAAGCATTTCGATATAGTCCGTAAAGCAAGCTACCTCGGGGTGTTCTTTTGCCTTTTCCATCTTTTCAGGGACGATATCACATACTGCGGTTATCTCCACCGACGGACATTTGCCGCCGAAAACATTGTAAAAGTGTCCGCTGCCCATGTTTCCTAAGCCTACGATGCCAAGTCTTATCTTTTCCATGATGTTTCTCCTTTATATCAGTTCTTTAAGTGCGTTTACAGCTGCGTCAAAGGCCGCTCTTGATGTGGGATAGCAGTATCCCATCTTTGTTTTCTCGCTTGCTTCAAGCTTGTCAAAGCCGTCGAACACCGAGAGATGCGGCTCCAATGTAAGAACACTGCCTTTGTACTGCTCCAGCAGGTACGGAAGCTCACCAATGCCCTTTCCCGCAGGAACGACAGAGCCATCTGCCATAGCGTCCTTGATGTGCATATATTCAACATAAGGGCTGAGCATATTCCATGCCGCCTTCGTATCCTGACCACACTGTATGAAGTTTGCAGGATCGAACACCGCCTTCAGCGAAGGGAACTCCTTATGTATCTCTGCACAGCGATCTGCCACATCGCCGTAGATGCCCTTTTCGTTCTCATGACAGAGGACTACTCCGCTTCCCTTTGCAGCGTCTACAAACTGCTCAAGGCGGCTGAAAACCTCTTCTCTGTAACGCTCCGTATCATCCGACGGAACATAAAAGCTGAACATCCTGATATGCTTTGCACCGAGGATATCCGCTAATTCAAGTCCGTGCCTGAATTTATCAAGATGTGCCGAAAAATCATCACATATTCCTGTTTTTCCGTAAGGAGAGCCGAGCGACCACACCGCAAGACCTGCGTCATCAAGCTGTCTGCGTATCTCCTTTGCCTTTTCGTTTGAGATATCGGAGATATTCTCCCCGTCAACTCCTCTGATCTCCAGATAATCTATACCGTTTTCGGTCATTGCCTTTATCTGCTGCGAGAGTCTGCCGTCTGCTTCATCTGCGAATGCTGCCAGTTTAAAGTTCATGATGGATACCTCCGTTTCGTTTTCTGATATCATTCTACCATGAATGAATTTACATTTCCATTGTTATTTTAAGCTTTATATATTGCAAATTCAAGCATTATGTGATAAAATGTTAAACAGAGGTGATGATATGCTGAATGAATACAGCTTCGGAGAGCTATATATACGTCATGCGATAGACGAACATCCAAATGACAAGGATTTCACCATGCACATTCATGAGCAATGTGAGATATATTTCTTTGTTTCGGGAGATGTGGAATATCTTGTGGAAGGCTCGAAATATCCGCTTGACGAAAACAGTCTGATGATAATAAGACCCGCAGAGGCACATAAGCCTAAAATAATCTCCGACAGACGCTATGAACGCTATGCGATAAATTTTCCTCTGAGCTTTGCAAGCTCCATTGACCCTGAGAACAGGCTTACAAATGCTTTTACCGAGCGCCAGCTTGGGCAAAACAATATGTTCGGCTCATCTGATATAGATGTGAACCTTGTAAAAAAACTCTTTTCGGAGATGTGCAGTACAGAGGATGAATATGAAAAAAAGCTTACAATAAAGACTCATCTGCTTATGCTGCTGGACAGGATAGCCCGGGCATATTCCGCAAAAAAGGACAC
>JAFSHE010000335.1 GCA_017440445.1 Oscillospiraceae bacterium
TAATTCCTCCTCAAAATGTCGTGTGCAGAGGAGAACGCGGAAACTCCCGCTGTATAAAAAACGCCCTCACACCAAATGGAGAGAGGGCGATAATATACGAAAACTCAACCTCTGTACATCCAGCAATGCACTTCCCTGTAACGGTGGAAATCCGTATGACCTTACTCTGCAATAATGCATTTGAAGCCATCTGCTAAGGGTGGATCATACACTCGGTCCTTACTGCCTCGCACCAAACGGCAGCTCTCTGAAAAGGGTGGTAGGGTGTATGGCGGCAAAGCCGCACCCGTCAACGCATTTAAGTTTACGCTTTGATTATACAACGTGTGAAAGTGTTTGTCAAGAGGGTTTTGAAAAATTTTTAATGAAAGTGCGAAGCGGTACTACAATATCCTCCAAAAGGTCGGCGTCTGCATATCCCTCAGCATTTCTATCTGAACCTGCGCACGGTCGCAGGAGGCGTATATTTCATCGTTTTCCGCTTCGGCGAATGAGATTATCTCAGCAAGCGAGGAGGTTATCTCCACAGCGTGACCGAGGTCGTTTATCAGAATGCTGTGTTCCATCATATCCTCCCACATTTCCTGAAGCTCCTTTGCGTAGTCTACGCTGCGGCTGTATTCGCCGCGCTTGAAGCTTTCCTCCACAAGGTTGATGTGTTCGTGCATATCCTCGGTTATTTTGTTTGTGGCGAATACTGATATAACGCAGCCTGCTGCCATGACAGAAAGTATCGAAATGCTTACCGCAAGTCTGTTCATCAATTCACCGCCTTTTTAATCAGAATAGTGCTTCCGTTCTTATCCGCTGTCATGAGGAATACGTCCTTTGTGCTCACATTATTGTCGCGAAGCTGTTTGTTCAGCCAACCCTGTCCAAGACCCAGCAGGTCGAGCTGCTCCTCGTCCTTAACTCCATCGCGGATTATGACGGAGGGCGGGTCGTAGCTAGAACCTCCGCAGCCGACATCGGCGCGTGTGGCGGATTGGTGATCCTTTTTTTGCAGGAAATTTATCTTGCCCGTGGTCTCAACTATGGCGTAGTATACCTCTCCGATATCGAAGATCTGCTGTTCGCGCATTGCTTCCACAAGGTCGTCAACAGTGTAGCGCAGGCGCTTCATCTCCTTTTGCTGTATCACACCCTCGGAGATTATTATGCGCGGCGAGCCTATGATAAGCTTTCTGAACCTCGGAGATTTCATCATTATAGTGGACATTATAACGTCAAGACAGACCAGCGTGAATATCGGAATTATTCCCAGAAGCATAGGCACTGAGGAGTCCTCGACGGGTATTGAGGCGATATTTGATATCAGGATAGTCACCACAAGCTCTGATGGCTGAAGCTCGCCGAGCTGTCGCTTTCCCATAAGTCTCAGTGCGAATGTTATCACCGCATAAAGTATGCAGGCGCGAATAAGTATTATAGTCACTTTTGTACGCTCCGTTCTTTATCTATTGGCAATATTATGGCGGTTTTGCTTGGTATTATTCGATATTTACAGCTGATATTAGTCATATCGCGGAAATTGAAAAATAACGCTTGTAAAATCGGTAGACTTGTGCTATAATCAAAAATGTATATTTATTACTATACGAAAGGAAGACATGATTATGAAGATCGAAACACAATGCTTACATGAGGGCTATACTCCCAAAAACGGAGAGCCGAGAGTAATGCCCATCGTACAGAGCACCACTTATGTATA
>JAFSHE010000336.1 GCA_017440445.1 Oscillospiraceae bacterium
CCCTCATCAAATTCAAGACATGCGCTGTCAGTTCCAAAGCTGATAACGGTAACCCCTTGTTCTGCGGCAGCCTTGGCGAACTTCCTCAGAAAATAAGATTTTCCCGAGCCCGATGGCCCTGTCACCAGAATATGCGGACTGTCAGTTCCTATCAGATCATTAAGTGCATAGTATATCTGATTGCCATCGCATATACCTAGCTTCACCATAAGTGCAGGCGCTTTAGCTTCGAACTCATCAGGCTGAATGCGAACCTGTCCGATGTCGTAAAGACTGTCAAGTGGTATAGCATAAAGCCTTGAAGTGCCGTCAGATACCCTGATGTTTTTCTGATACTTGTCATTGCAGTCCAGAGCGCCTGCCGCTTTCAGCTGCTTTGCCAGTTCTGTCTGGGACATATTGTTTGCCGCTGCCAGCGACTGCATAGCGGGAGGTGAAAGCATCACATCCTTGTCGTTGTAGCCTATACAGCTCCTATATGCATCCCTTTTACAAAGGTTATACTGAGGAACCAAATGGTGTTTTCCTGCACCATTCAGATAGTCTCTCACGATATCCACGGCAAGGTTGTCCGTGTTATCGGCAATGTTCGTAAGATACTCATAGTAGCTCCAGATTATCTTTTGGATCTCCTTATGATCGTTACCCGTACATTTCAGCACTGCATTAGCTATTGCCAGCAGCAGTGAAAACAGGTCCTGTAAATGATCGGGACAGCCGTTCGCTTCAAGATGATTCTCCTTGTAGCTCTTTGCGTTTTCAATAACTGACGCCAGGAATTGGGGATTTCTGATGCACATCCCCCTGAACCAGTTGAACACTTTCAGTGCCCTGTTATCAATGCCTGTCATTACATACGGAAAAACAACAAAGTGTTCTTCTGGTATGCTTTCGCTTACAATCATCGGATCGGATGTAACAAGCAGCGGAAATGTATTTACGCTCCTATCTCCACCTGCATATTCTGAGGTGAAATCAAGCATCCTTGAAATAAGCTTCTTATTCATATAAGGTGAGTTGCTGTTATTCAGTATTGTTAACAGCGGATTATTTGTATAATTCACCTTTAATTCATCTTCAAATCCCTTTCTCAGTCTGATTGGCTTATTGTTGTCGCAAAAAATTCGGATTAGCTCAATTATAGCTTTCTCAGCATTTGAAGGTGACAGTACAACAAGCGGAAACTGAGTATACCCCTGCTGTGTCAGAAGCGATCTGACAGACGCAATGCAGCCTATCCCAAGCAGCATCATATTCATGAATGGTGCGGGCTGATTCTGTGCGTCGGTCAGCCTGAATATCTCAAGTATTTCGCTGGAATCAGCCGCATTTCTGAGAATATCGTTCTCTGCGATGTGGCGGATATTGCCGTTATCGGTATAATAGCCTTTGTACCTGACTTCATAGTTCTCATTGAACTTTGCAAGACTCTCAAGCAGGAAACCCTGTATTCTGCATTTCAGGAAATGATGTATACAAAGAAATTTTTCAGAAAGACCGAGGGCAGATACGTAAGGCATTTCATAGTCAGCCCTGATAAGAATTTAGTGCTTATGGGATATGAGCTGTATACTCTTGCATTTCAGATAAGCGCATATTATAGTCAGCGGTATCAGATAATCTTTTCTGTACACGAGGACACCGATCACTGGCACATCCATTTCGTAATGAATACGGTGAGCTTTGTGGATGGCAAAATGTTCAGCGAGGGACCATACGAGCTTGCGCAATTCAAGGAATATGTAGAAGCGCTTATCAGAATTTATGAGAACAGATTCAATCGTCAGATGTTGGACTATGATTAAATGCGCCATAATAATTCGTTCTAAATCGGAATAAAACTTCAAGTTAAGTTATAGATATTCCGAAATGGGAATATTTTATTGACAAGCGGACATAATAGTGCTATAATGGGAATATATCGAGGAGGTGCTGAAATGGTAGAAAGACTTGAATATCTCGAGACGCTGAAAATGTGGCGTGAGGAAAAGGTCATCAAGGTAGTTACGGGTATCCGTCGATGCGGAAAATCCACCCTGCTGACAATGTATCGTGATCATCTGCTTGAAACAGGCGTACAGCAGGAGCAGATCGTATTCATTAACTTTGAGGATATGGATTACGAGGAGCTTCAGGACTACAAAAAACTGTATAGCTATCTCAAGGACAGACTCCATAAGGACAGATACACCTACATTTTTCTTGATGAGGTGCAGAAGGTAGAGGGCTTTGAAAAAGTTGTTGACAGCCTTTATATAAAGGATAATGTGGACATATACATCACAGGCTCCAACTCAAATCTGCTTTCGGGTGAGCTGGCAACGCTGCTTTCAGGCAGATATATTGAAATATCTATGCTGCCGCTTTCCTTTGCGGAATACTGTCAGCTTAACAGCGGAACTGATAACGATACTCTTTTTGCGGAGTATATGCAGAACGGCGGAATGCCGTATATCTCGGTTATGGACAGAAACAGAGAGAAGTCTGATATGTACCTTGAGGGTATATACAACACCATAATCATCAATGATATCGAGGAGCGTCAGAAACGCAGAGAGAGTGATCCCACTAAACGCAAGGTTACAGATATAGCCTTGCTGAAGAATATCGCAAAATTTCTTGCAGGCTCTATCGGCAGTCTTATCTCGGTAAAGAGCATATCTGACTACATTGTATCTACGGGGCGAAAGGTATCAGCAAACACCGTAGCTGACTACATTGAGGCACTTACAGAGTCATTTGTTTTTTATCCTGTTGAGCGGTACGATGTATTAGGAAAACAGTTGCTGAAAACCAATCAGAAATACTACATCGTTGATATGGGAATACGCCGACATCTGCTGCCCAGAAAGAACTACGATCTTGGTTTTTCGCTTGAAAACATCG
>JAFSHE010000337.1 GCA_017440445.1 Oscillospiraceae bacterium
CGCAGTGAGATGTTAGGTCTTGAATGGAAAGACATTGATTTTGAACATAACATAATCTGCATTCGCCGCACATCGAACTACATCGCCGAGCGTGGTACATACACCGACACCACCAAAACAAAGCGTTCACAGCGTACTCTGAAAATAGCGGACAGCATTATGGATATGCTAAAGGAACTGAAAGCAGAGCAAGACGAGCAAGCCTTGAACTGCGGCGATAAATGGGTTGAAACGGACAGGTTATTCACCAAATGGAACGGCGAGCCGATGAACAATCAGACGCCTTACGGCTGGTTGAGTGAGTTCTGCGAGAATAACAATCTGCCGTTCTATGGTCTGCACAGCTTTCGCCATTTTGCGGCAAGCTCGCTTATTTCGGCTGGACTTGATGTAACTACCGTTTCGGGTGCGTTAGGACATTGTTGCTCGTCAACGACTTTGAATGTATATTGCCATCAATTCCAGACCGCACAGGCGAGAGTAGCGGAGGCAATGGATGGAGCTTTCGGTTTTCTGAAAAAAGAAAAGCAGGGTGCATAAAAAATGCACTCTGCACAGAAATTTTCTGAATAGCGCCTGTTGCCCTCTGGTGCGTGACATCGTGTCACGCTTTTGGGGCAACTGCGCTGACATCGTGTCAGCGGACAAGCAGCGGACAAAGGCTTTTTCAGAGCAAAATAAAAAGCCCACAATCGGCTTTGTTAAGCCAAATGTGAGCAAGTGTTGATGGTGACCCGTACGGGAATCGAACCCATGATTCCGCCGTGAAAGGGCGATGTCTTAACCTCTTGACCAACGGGCCGTTTTGGTAGCGGCAATCGGATTTGAACCAATGACACCCTGGGTATGAACCAAGTGCTCTAGCCAACTGAGCTATGCCGCCATGTAAACGAACGAGGAGCCATCGCCCCAACGACTAATTAATTATATCACAGTGTTTTTGATTTGTCAAGCGTTTTTTCAAAAAAATTTTTAAATTTTTTTCACTCCTGCGGAGAGCTGTCAAGGCGGCTCATTTCTACGGGAGGTGCGGCACTGCTCTGCGGAGCGTCCTGTCGGACGGATTGCCACATCCGTGCTGCGGTTTTTCTATCAGACGTGCTGCGGATGCGTTATCGGCAGAGTGTCTGTCGGGCGGGTTGTGGGTGTATTGTCATCGGAGGCTGTCATGCCTGTGCTGCGTGTGCCGCACTACTCCGTGACGTGTCTTGTGATACGAGCTGCGGATGTTCTGTCAGCGGAGCGGTCACATCCGTGCTGCGGGGACTGCCATACTCTGCGGATATCCCGTGTAGCTCTGCCTCGGGAGGATATCCCGCCGCCCTGTGCACGGACACAACGACATCCTGCGGGAAAAAGTTCTTCTCCCCCAGTTTATGTCAAGGTGATAAATGCACAAATATTTGATGCGAAATTTGTACAAAACCGCATGGCGCAAAATGCGGGTTTCGTCTTGAAAAAAACGATTACTTATGATATAATTGTAAGGAAGTATATTAATATGGCGTTTTGCGCATGCATATTTCCAGCGCAACTGCGCCCCGCATTATTAGGAGGACTGCTCAATGACGACCACCGCTAATGTGCAGAGATCAGGCATGGGACTTAACAAGCTCATCGGTATAGGTGTTGCTGTCTATGCTGTGATCGAAGCGATCGCTGCGTATTTCTTTGTTTTCGCACCGCTTTACATAAAGCCTGTATACGCTCTGTGCGAGAACTATAACGCCAACGGTACCACATGTATCGTAAAGCTTTTCGGCAAGATGTTTGCCACAAAGACAGAAATAGCTAACTACCAGATAATCCTTAACCTCTGGGATACGCTGTTCAACGTTATTATAATCTATGTACTTACAACAGGTATTACCCTGGCGCTTGCATTCTGCATGTACAAGGGTCTGTCCTTTGCCAAGTCCTATTTCACCGCCGTATTCGGCGCAAAGCATGTTATCGGTCTGATGGCTCTGCTCATCCCCTTCGGTAATATGCTCAGAAGCACTATGCTCTTCGGTGTTATCGTTGCAGTGCTTAATCTTATCGCATGTCTGTACTTCGTTAAGATCAACAACGAGGAGTACGCTGACGATATGCTGCTGACAGACGAGCAGATATCCAAGATGAAGAAGCGCATGACCTTCGGCTGCATCGTATACGGACTGTTTATTGCATTCGTTGTACTGGAGAGATTTGCAATGCCCGCACTCGGCAGCTACTGGTCACTGTACCTCGGCTGGCTGAACGATACTTCCATCGGACAGGGCTGGGCGCTGACAGCTATCATCGCTGTGGCTCTTGTTGCTGCTATCACATACATCCGTGAGGGCGACTGGGCGCTGTACTTCTACACTGCATTCGGCACTGCCGCAGCAGTAAGCAACATAATCGCACTTATCCAGAGAGTTCTGTGGATATTCAACACCTATAACCCCACAAAGGCTGCTGCAAACGCAGGCGACGCTGACGCTCAGGCATGGGTAAGCATGAACGGCATGACCACATCCTGGTGGCTGGCTACTATCTGCCTTATCGTAGCTACACTGGTGGCTGCGGTTGCTGCGCTGCTCGGTCTTAAGAAGGTTGCAAAGAAGCTCAGCTTCAAGTTCGACCCCGCAGACAAGAAGCCCGCTCTCGCTGTTATGCTTGGCGCAGGCTCTCTCGTTGCAAGCTTCGTACTCACAATGGCTGCTGTTACAGTATGGCACAAGATGATGTTCGCAGGCTACCCCGCAGGTGCTATGGACTATATGTACTTCATCATCTATGGCGGAATCACACTGTTCCTCGCTATGGCTATGATGGGCGGCTACGACTTCACTAAGTTCGGTGCGCTGGCTGTTTATCTGCTGGTAGTTTCCAACAACTTCATCTCTATCTTCTCCGTATTCGCTCAGAGAAGCGCCGCTATCCAGGCAGGTACTGTTACAACAGGTACGAACTACATCATTTCGGGAATCCTGTTCATCCTTGCACTGATAAGCTGCTTCGCTATAATCCCCGTGTTCGCAATAAAGGGTGTAAGCGAGTACCAGTACGCAAAGAGATATTTCTGATAATATATGTTATGGGAACTTGTTCCCATAAGCAACCGATAGGTTGCCACTGCAAGGCAGCGGACATATATTTCAAGGTTCGCTCAGCCGTCCAGATCTTCGATTTGGGTAACGGCGTGCGGTTCTTATAATATATGTTGTGAGGGCAAAAGCCCTCACAATGTCAGCGAAAGCTGACCGCTGTGAAACAGCGAACATATATTTCAAGGTTCTCGCGCTGTTCGAAATCTTTGATTTCGGTAACAGCCGAGGTTCTTATAACAACACAAATAACGACCGCTCCGAGTAACATCGGAGCGTTTTTTATGCGTATTTTTCGGTCAGGGACACGGTATCACGGGAGAAAATTGTCCGCACCTACATGGCGCATGTATTCGGGCGCATCGTAATCTGCGGGCGACCGCAGGTCGCCCCTACAACTGTGATTTTATGCACCGTAGGGGCGGCCTTTGGCCGCCCGTGTCACACTGCGATATCATCACGGATTTTGTAATCGTGCGTATACAGGAAACGGGCGAACAATGTTCGCCCTGCGGTAAGAACGCCTCGTTACGCTACATTCCTGTATATAACCTGTTACTGCAAGTTCCTCCTAATGCGCAGCAGCCTCAGCACCGCAGTGTCACGGGCGACGAAATCCACATCGATATGCCTGCTGTTTACCCGTATCGCCTCGTCTATGGTGACATATCTCAGCGTGAAGCCCGACTCCGCCTCGTACAGGTCAAGCTCCTGCTCCGAGATGCTGTCCTCGGTGTCGCAGAAGTAGTAGAAGCTCTGCTGCTCAAACACGGTGTTTTCACTGCGGTCGCACTTCTGGAGCTGTATCACCTGCCCGAATTCCTCTATCGTGGCAGGAATAACGCTTAAGCCCACCTCCTCAAGCACCTCACGGGCGAGAGTCGCACGGTGGTCCTCCTGCTCCTCCATCCCGCCGCCCGGGAATTTGAAGTAATCGTCCCGCACGCTGTAAACCATGGCGAGCTTATCACCCCTCTGTATCACGGCACGCACCGCAGTGCGCCTGGTGTGCGGCCAGGATTCGTTGTAGTCCTTTCGGTCCATTGTAAACAGGATGTCCATAATTTCCTCCGATAAACACAGACACGGTGTGACGTGCCGTCCTGCGATATTCTCTGTATTTCTGAGCGATATGTCCACGGGCGAACGCAGGTCGCCACTGCATGCCGTGGATTTCGGGCGCATCGTAATCTGCGGGCGAACGCAGGTCGCCCCTACAAACTGCACAGGGACACGGTGTAACGTGTCCCTGTTATCATATTTCCGTATATCAGATATCAAATTTGCCCTCGGCAAAATCGAAGGTCCTGAAATAATCCTCGGGAGTTTCAGCACGGCGGATGAGCTTTACACTTCCATCCTCACGCAGCAGAAGCTCCGCACTTCTCAGCTTGCCGTTGTAGTTGTAGCCCATGGAGATGCCATGTGCGCCTGTGTCGTGGATAGCCACATAATCGCCGATGTCGATCTTGGGGAGCATTCTGTCAACAGCGAACTTGTCGCAGTTTTCGCACAGACCGCCTGTTACATCGTACTTGTGGTCGCACTCCGCATTCTCCTTGCCGAGTACGGTGATGTGGTGGTAAGAGCCGTAGATAGCGGGACGCATCAGGTTTGCAGCGCATGCGTCAAGACCGATATACTCCTTGTGGATGTGCTTTTCACGGATAGCCTTTGCAACAAGGTGTCCGTAGGGAGCAAGCATAAATCTGCCAAGCTCGGTGAAGATAGCCACATCGCCCATTCCTGCGGGGACGAGTATCTCCTCATACGCTTCCTTTACCTTTGCGCCGATAACTGCGATGTCATTTGCGGGCTGGTCGGGCTTGTAGGGAATTCCCACGCCGCCGGAAAGGTTGATAAAGCTGAGCTGTACGCCTGCCTTTTCCTTTATCTCAACAGCCGCTCTGAACATTATTCTTGCAAGTGTGGGATAGTAGTCGTTTGTCAGTGTGTTGGAGGCAAGGAATGCGTGCATGCCGAATTTCTTTGCGCCCTTCTCCTTGAGGATGCGGTAGCCCTCGATTATCTGCTCGTGGGTGAAGCCGTACTTTGCGTCACG
>JAFSHE010000338.1 GCA_017440445.1 Oscillospiraceae bacterium
ACGGTCAGGTGGTAAACTCGGGCGGTTCCTTTACGGGTGGTTCAAAGGTTACGGGAAGCGGCATCATCTCCCGTAAGCAGGAGATAGAAACGCTTTATTCCGAGGTGGCAAAGCTACGTCAGATACAGAACGAAAAGAACGAGGAGTTCCGTCAGTATCAGGCGGAAACAGCGAAATTCACCATCGAGATAGAGGGTATGCACGATGAGCTGCGCACTCTCGATAACGAGGAGATACGTGCAAACGCTGATATATCACGACTGGACAGCCTTATCTCTCAGCTTTCGCAGCAGGGAGAAACAGCAAAGCTGACAGTGGAGCGTTTTGACCTTCAGATAGCGCAGCAGCACTCCGTGATGGAGGAAAACGGCAGGCTCTCTGAGGAAGCCGATAAGAAGATAGCGCAGCTTGAAGAAAAGCTGACAGAGTCTGGCAGTGAGCGTGATACCGCAGCACAGCAGATAAAGTCTCTTTCCGACGAGCTTTCGCAGATAAATATTGATATACTTACAGCGGGAAAGGATATCGACGCATTCCGTGCGGAGATACGAAACCTTGAAAACAACAGAAAGATGCTGTTTGAGAACAGCGATGGCTATAAGGAAGCTGTTCAGAAGCTGGACGACAGCGACAAGGCTATCCGCCTTGAGATAGAAAAGGCGAAGCTGACTGTTCAGAAGCACACGGAGAGCCTGTCTGAAAATGACGAGGACATCCGCCGCTCTGCACAGGAGGTTACTGACCTTGAGCAGAAGATAAACACCATGCATTCCGATGTGCGTGAGGCAACTGCAAACAAGGAGAAGTTCAACCGTGAGGTCGCACGTCTTGAGGAGCGCCGTTCGGGAGTACAGAAGGAGTACGACAGCATCGTGAAGCTGCTGTACGAGCGCTATGACCTTACCGTTTCAATGGCGGTGGAGAGGGCGAAGCCCCTTGAAAATCTGCTTGCCGCAGAGAACGAGCTTTCCGAGCTTAACAAGCGCATAAGCGCACTGGGAAGCGTCAACATGGAATCCATCGAGGAGTATCAGATAGTTTCCGAGAGATACGAGTTCCAGACGACGCAGCTCAATGATATCGAAAACGCAAAGCGTGAGCTTGAAAAGATAATCGCACAGCACACTGAGGATATCAAGACGAAGTTCCTCAACAGCTTTGAGGAGATAAACAAGCACTTCAGCGAGATATTCGTAAGGATATTCGGTGACGGAGCAAGGGCTGAGCTGGAGCTTACAAATCCCGAGGATGTGCTGAATTCAGGCATCGAGATAAACGCTGCTCCCCCGGGAAAGGTCATCAAGAATCTTATATCCCTGTCAGGCGGCGAGCAGACGATGGTTGCGATAACCATCTATTTTGCGATACTTATGCACCGTCCCACACCGTTCTGTATGCTTGACGAGGTGGATGCGGCACTTGATGATGTAAATGTGGACAAGTACATCACATAACTGAACCAGTTCAGTAATCAGACACAGCTTATGGTCATCACACACCGTCGTGGCACTATCGAGGGCTGCGAGGTGCTGTACGGCGTATTCATGCAGGAGAAGGGCGTATCCCGTCTGCTGAGGAGAGAGCTTACAGACGAGCTGGATGTGGAGCTGAAATAAAGCTTTAAGGAGAAGTTATGGGCTTTTTTGACAAATTCAGAAAGAAGAAAAACAATGACAACGCAGAGGAAGTCATCGAGGATATCGAGGATATCGAAGCTGTCGAGGCTGACGAAGCTGAGGATACAGAAGCCGACGAATGGTCGGACGCTGAGGAGCAGACTTCCGAAGCCGACCTTCAGGAGACCGAAGAAATAACGGAGCCTGAAGCAGAGGAGCAGTCCGAGGATGTTTCAGAGGAGTTTTTCTCTGAGGAGGACACGGAAAGCGACGCTGACGAGGAAAACGAAGAAGCACCCAGAAAGGAAGGCTTCTTTGAAAAGCTGAAAAACGGTCTTAAAAAGACCAAGGATGGCTTTGTAAGCAAGCTGGAGCTTATCATGAACAGCTTCACGAAGATAGACGAGGACTTTTTCGAGGAGCTGGAGGAGATGCTTATCCTCTCGGATATCGGTGCGGAGACCTCCTGCGATATCTGCGATAAGCTGCGTGCGGCGGTAAAGCGCACAGGTGCGACAGACCCCGCCGATGTAAAGCAGCTTCTGCGTGATATCATTGCTGAGATACTCACAGGTGAAAACGAGCTGAAGCTTGACTCGAAGCCCTCTGTTGTAATGGTCATCGGCGTAAACGGTGCGGGTAAGACGACTACTATCGGTAAGCTGTCCGCTAATCTTAAGGCACAGGGCAAAAAGGTGGTGGTCGCAGCGGCTGATACCTTCCGTGCAGCGGCAATAGACCAGCTCAATGTCTGGACGGACCGTGCGGGAGTGGATATCGTGAAGCATTCCGAGGGCAGCGACCCTGTGGCAGTGGTATTCGATGCGATAAACGCAGCAAAGGCACGAGGTGCGGATGTGGTCCTCTGTGATACCGCAGGACGTCTGCACAATAAGAAGCACCTTATGGAGGAGCTTAAAAAGATAGCAAGAGTTATCACACGGGAGCTTCCCGAGGCAAGCATAGAAACACTTCTTGTGCTTGATGCAACTACGGGACAAAATGCCGTTAATCAGGCAAGACTTTTCAGTGAAACTGCCGAAATTACAGGAATTGCACTGACAAAGCTTGACGGAACGGCAAAAGGTGGTATAATAATACCTATAAAGAATGAGCTGGGCATCCCCGTAAAGCTCGTGGGTGTTGGCGAGAAGATAGACGATCTTCAGCCGTTTGTCCCCGCTGATTATGTAAACGCTTTGTTTGATTGATATAAGTATTTTATTTCAGAAAGGATAAATAAATGAAACATCACCATCATTCCGCAGAAGAAAACCCCGTCGCCAATTCGCCTGACCGACAGCACGGAGGCGACAGGCGACAGCGTCTGATAATTGCGTCAAATAACGAGGGCAAGCTCCGTGAATTCGGAAAGCTTCTTGAGCCGTTCGGATTTGATGTTATTTCCATGCGTCAGGCAGGCTTTACAGATGAGATAATCGAGGATGGCGAGACCTTTGAGGAGAATGCACATATCAAGGCACGTGCTGTGTTTGAGGCAACGGGACTTCCGACTATTGCGGACGACAGCGGTCTGGAGATAGACTTCCTGAACGGAGCGCCCGGTATCTACTCCGCACGCTATGCAGGAGAGAACGCAACAGATAAGGAACGCTGCCTTAAGGTGCTGGAGGAGATGCATGACGTTGCAAGACCTCTGCGTGATGCGAGGTTCGTATGCTCCATCTACTTCATCTATGCTGAGGATGACGAGTATTCCGTAAACGGAACGGTAGAGGGCTACATAGGCGATGAGATGGTCGGCAGGAACGGCTTCGGCTACGACCCTATCTTCATGCTGGACGATGATGAAAGCATGGCGACTATCGGTGAGGAAGAAAAGAATAAGATTAGTCATCGTGCGATGGCTTTTGAAAAGCTTAGCAATATTTTAAAGGAGAAATTCAGTCAATGCTGACAAGTAAACAGAGAGCGCATCTGCGTTCCATAGCGCAGAGCTATAATACGATATTCTTCGTAGGCAAGGCAGGCATCGGAGAGGAGCTTATAAAGCAGCTCGATGATGTGCTGAACGCCCGTGAGCTTATCAAGGTGGGAGTACAGGAGAACTGCGACTACACCGCAAGGGAGGCTGCTGACGAGATAGCAGAGCAGCTTAAGGCGGATGTGGTTCAGGTGATCGGAAGAAAGTTCGTGCTGTGGAGAAGAAGCAAGGATCCCAAGAAAAGGGTGATCGAGCTTGATTAAGACAGGAATTTTCGGAGGAGCGTTCAATCCCGTCCATAAGGGACATGTGCGCCTTGCAGAGGAGGCTGTAAAGCAGCTTAAGCTGAAAAGGCTGCTTATAATCCCTACGTTTGATTCTCCGCATAAGGAAACAAAGCTGCTCCCGTTTGAGGACAGGGCAGAGATGTGCCGCAGAGCATTCGGTCATATCGAGGGCGTGGAGATAAGCGATATCGAGGTGCAGCTCGGCGGAAAGAGCTTCACGATAAACACTATCAGAGAGCTTAAAAGCAGATATCCCGATGAGCAGTTCTTCCTGCTTATCGGCGGAGATATGCTGTTCAGCTTCGATAAGTGGTACAAGTACGAGTCCATCCTGAAGGAAGCCAAGGTCTGCGCAGTTGCAAGGGACAACGACAGCTTCGTTGACATGATGGAATTCGCAAACGAGATGGGCAGGGTAAAGGTGCTTCCCACAAAGGCGATAGAGGTATCCTCCACCGAGATACGTGAAAAAGCGGCAAAGGGCGAGGATATTACAGAGCTTGTGCCTGAGGCGGTTGCGGAGTACATCTGCGAGAAGAAACTTTACTCGGAGGGCTGATATTTGAGCAGATACGAGGAATTTGACAGCTATGAAAAGCTGATAAAGGAGCGACTTTCAAAAAAGCGCTTCAATCACAGCATGAATGTTGCGGAGGCTTGCTATTCCCTTGCGGAGAGATACGGTGCGGATAAAAAGCGCTGCTATCTCGCAGGACTTCTGCACGATATAATGAAAGAGGAGCTTCCCGAAAAGCAGAAGCAGTTCACGGTGGAGAGCGGAATGTTACCCGACAGTGCGGAGATAGAAAGCCCTCAGCTGTGGCATGCAGTTGCGGGAGCGGTCTATGTAAGGGACAAGCTGGGCATTTCCGATGAGGAGATACTCAATGCGATAAGGTTTCACACCATTGGATGTGCAAGGATGTCGCTGCTTGAAAAGGTAGTGTATCTTGGTGATATGATATCTGAGGACAGGGATTATAAGGATGTTGACAAATTCCGAAAATTCTGTTATGATGATATAGATATTGCCATGTCGGTCGCATTGATATACAATATCGAGAGCGTATGCAGAAAGTGCGGTAAGATACCCCGCTACACAGTCGAGGCATACAATTACTATATGAACTTCAATAAAGATAAGGAGCATTTATGACAGATAGAGAAGAGCTTGAGATAGCCGTAAAGGCACTCGATTCCAAAAAAGCTAAAAATATTAAGGTACTGAAGATAGACGAGCTTACAATCCTTGCAAATTACTTTGTTATCGCCTCTGCAACCAGCACCACACAGGTGAGGGCGCTTGCCGAGGAGGTAGAGTACCAGCTGGGACTCAAGGGCGTCCAGCCTAAGAGCGCAGAGGGCTACCAGAGCAGAGAGTGGATAGCACTGGACTATATCGATGTTATCGTTCACGTTTTCCTGGAGGAAACAAGAGATTTCTATCAGCTGGAGCATCTCTGGGCTGACGGTACACCTGTTGACATCAGCGATCTTATCACTGAGGACTGATAACAGCAGGATTCCTTGTGGTTATACTCAATAACGGGTATGCTTAAATGGGCATTTCCAACAAAAAGAAAAATTTTCTGTAAAAAATTAAATTACTACTTGACAAATTTGTATATGTGATGTATAATAAAACATATACTTTTTGTATAACTACTATTTTGTAGATAACCTATGCCATGCGGCAAAGGGAGGGAAATATAAATGGCAGAAGTTCGTCTGAACAAAAATGAATCTCTTGATACAGCTCTGAAGCGTTTCAAGCGTTCATGTGCAAGAGACGGCGTTCTTGCCGAGGTTCGTAAGAGAGAGCATTACGAGAAGCCTTCGGTAAAACGTAAGAAGAAGTCCGAAGCTGCTCGCAAGCGCAAGTTCTGATTTCGGACCGGCATTTGCTACTTAAAATCAAACGGTTGAAGCGGGCAGAATATGTCCGCTTTAATTGTTTGTAAGGAAAAAAGGCTATGAGAAATAAAGCTAAGACAGACGACCTGAGCAGGCACTTTGTATATCGTGAGATAGGCATGGTAAAGGGCTATAAGCTGGAGAACGAAACGCTTGAAAGCGATACGCTGATAATCAATCATATAAAGATAGATATCAACATGTCGAGTAATGTGGGTGCAGAATTCTACGGCACGATAAAGGATAAGTTCAGACCCGAAAGCCTGAAGCCGAAGTACGCTACCGCTGCGAATTATGTCTATACGGAAAAGGAGTTTGAGGATATCATCCGTATCGAGATAAAGATACTCACCGACAAGACGAACAGGCGGGAGGTAATTGCGAAAAGAAAGCTGCTTTGCAGGATAAATAAATATACTTGATTATTGGAGGAATTATGCTGTTTAAGCCCACATTCTGGCTGAAAAGTGTTTTAAATATAGATGAAGATTTCCTTCGTGAGAATAACGTGAAAGCACTGGTGCTTGACCTTGACAATACGCTGTCCATGCACGGAAACCCTGCCGCAGAGGCGGGCGTCCCCGAGTGGCTTGACGATATGCGCCGACTTGGTGTTAAGATGCGCCTTGTGTCTAATAACACCACAAAGCGTGTCGCTCCGCTTGCGGAGAAGCTGGGACTTCCGTTTACGGCAAACGGCGCAAAGCCGCTGACCTTCGGCATAACAAAGGCGATGAAGGCTATGGGTGCATCGAAAGCCGAAACTCTGGTGGTCGGCGACCAGATATTCACCGATATAATGGGCGGCAATTTCAAGGGAGTCCGCACTGTGCTGGTGGAGCCTTTCCATCTGGAAAAGACGTGGACATTCCGTCTGAAAAGAAAGGTAGAGAGCCTTGTGTTCAAGCGTGATTATTCAAAGCTGGAGGTGAAGTGATGGGAATATCTTTCGGACCGGGAGGAAACTCCCTGAGCTGGGGAAAGCGTAAATTCCCGACAGACCTGCCCGCATACCTTGCATCTATGGGTCTTAACGGCTATGAGATAGAGTGCGGACGTGGTGTGCGTATCAGCGAAAAGACGATAAACGAGCTTCCCGCTCTGGCTAAGGAGCACGGGATAAATGTAACGCTCCATGCGCCGTATTTTATATCACTCTCCTCGGTGGAGGAGGAAACACGCCTTAAAAGCGTGGATTACATCATGCAGAGCGCACAGGTGGCAAAGCAGGTCGGCGCAAGGAAAATAGTGGTACATTCAGGCTCCTGCTCGAAGATGAGCAGGGAGGAGGCCACAGCGCTTGCCTTTGATACGCTTAAAAGAGCGCAGGCGGCGCTTGACGGGGCGGGCCTTTCTGATATCATCATCTGCCCCGAAACTATGGGAAAGATAAACCAGCTAGGCACGCTGGAGGAGGTAATCACACTCTGCGGAGTGGACGAGAGATTTCTCCCCTGCGTGGATTTCGGCCACCTGAATGCCCGCACCCTCGGCGGTATAAAGGGCAGGGAGGAATATGCGCAGATGCTTGATTACATCGAGCATAAGCTTGGACATGACAGGCTTTCTAATATGCACATACATTTCAGCCGTATCGAGTTTACCGCAGGCGGCGAAAAGCGGCATGTTACCTTTGCCGACAAGCGGTGGGGACCCGAGTATGAGCCGCTTATGGAGGAGATACACCGCAGAGGACTTACCCCCTCAATAATCTGCGAGTCCGATGGCACACAGGCAGAGGACGCCGCAGAGATGAAGCGCTATTATGACTCTTTATAACGCATAGTAAGCCGTATTTTAAAACGACATCAAAGGAGAATATTATGAAGATACTTGTTATCAACGGACCTAATCTCAATCTTCTCGGCGAGCGTGAGCCGAATATCTACGGCGGCGAAACGCTGAAATCCATCAACGACGAGATTTACGGCGAGGCAAGACAGCTGGGCTACGAGGTCACATTTTTCCAGAGCAATTCCGAGGGAGGTCTTATCGACCGCCTGCACGAGGCACGCCTTGACTGTGCGGGAGTTATCCTCAATGCGGGAGCGTATACACATTACAGCTATGCGCTTCGCGATGCTATCTCCGCTATAAAGATTCCCGTTGTGGAGGTGCATCTTTCCAACGTAAACAGCCGTGACGAATTCAGAAAGACCTCTGTTATCGCACCCGTATGCTGCGGAAGTATAGCAGGCTTCGGCAAGTACAGCTACATCCTCGGTCTGTATGCGCTTGATAACAAGCTCGGAGGAAGCCATGAATAACATCGAAAGGCTTGCGGAAAAGCTTTCCCATGAAAACCATGGCGCGCTTATCACCTCGGATGTCAGCAGACGGTATTTCTGCGGCTTCAAGTCCTCGGCAGGAGTCGTGCTGGTGACGAAAGAGGCATCCTATCTTATAATCGATTCACGGTATTTCGATAAGGCTGTGCAGCGTGTTACCGATTGCGAGGTAATACTCATGGACGACCTGCGCAGTCAGCTCCTCGACCTGCTGATAAAGCACAACATCACAAAGCTGTCTGTGGAAAGCGCTTACATGACCCTGCGTGAGTGCGAGGAGTATGAGAATAAGCTTTATTACGCGGAGCTTGACCGCTCCTCGTGGCTGTCTGACCTTATTTCCTCCATGCGTGTGATAAAGACCGAGGAGGAGATACGTCTTATCGTAAAGGCTCAGCGCATAGCCGAGGCGGCTTATGAGCGGCTCCTTGACAGGATGAGGAAGGGCATGACCGAAAAGCAGGTAGCAGCACTGTTGAATTACTTCATCATGGACTGCGGAGCGGACGACCTTTCCTTTGAAACGATAGCCGCATCGGGAATTAATTCAGCGTCGCCCCATGCTGTGCCGACGGATAAGCCGCTTGAAGCGGGTGATTTCCTGACGCTGGATTTCGGTGCAGTGTGCGACGGATATCATTCCGACATGACAAGGACGCTTGTGGTAGGTAATCCCACACCCGAGATGGAAAAGCTATACGAGGCTGTGTATTATGCAAACCTTGACGGCATCAAGGCAGTGCGTGCGGATGTCGGAGGCAAGCTTGTGGACAGCGTTGCAAGAAGCACCCTTAATGGCTGGGGCGGATATGACAAGTATTTTGGTCACGGCCTTGGCCACGGTGTGGGACTTGAGATACACGAGGCTCCCACTCTGTCGAGAAAGAGTACATCCATGCTGCGTGCGGGGATGATAGTAACAGTTGAGCCTGGAGCGTATATCTCGGGAAAATACGGCGTCCGCATCGAGGATATGGTGCTTGTGACGGAGGATGGCTGTCAGAATCTGACAACGACCACCAAATCTCTTATCCATATATGAGTTTTTATGCGGAAAATCAATGAAAATTGCGCTAAAAGGGATAAATTTTCAGTTTTTTTATAAAAAGGGCTTGAAAAATTCCGCAATATAGGGTAAAATATAAAGGACGATTTTATAAAGGGCTGTTCTGACTTGTTTCAGACGCTCTTGGGCAGACCATAACGGTATGCCTCGGCGGGACGGTGCGTCCGCAGTTCGTATAATTAAAACAGATAAAAAATTGGAGGTTCCTACTATGGTAACAGCAGGAGATTTCAGAAATGGCATGACCTTTGAAGAGGAAGGCAACGTAATGCAGATCATCGAGTTCCAGCACGTTAAGCCCGGTAAGGGTGCAGCGTTCGTTAGAACAAAGGTAAGAAACGTAATTACAGGCTCCGTGGTTGAAAAGACATACAACCCCTCTGCAAAGTTCCCCACAGCATACGTAGAGAGAAAGGATATGGAGTACACATATTCTGACGGCGATCTTTACTACTTCATGGATCCCGAGACCTACGAGCAGGTTCCCGTAAACAAGTCCGACCTTGGCGACGCTTTCAAGTTCGTTAAGGAGAACATGGTATGTAAGGTACTGTCCTACAAGGGCAACGTATTCGGAGTAGAGCCTCCGAACTTTGTTGAGCTTCAGATCACACAGACCGATCCCGGCTTCGCAGGCAACACAGCTACAAACGCTACAAAGCCCGCTACACTGGAGACAGGCGCTGAGATCCGTGTTCCTCTGTTCATCGACAACGGCGAGATCATCCGTATCGATACAAGAACAGGCGAGTACATGGAGCGTGTAAAGTAATAACGAACAGAGTTATATCCGCATCTGCGGAATAAAGCGGCACAGCCGCAGGAAAGGATGAATTAATATGACTATCAGTGAAAAGGTATCTTATATTAAGGGTCTTGCAGAGGGTCTTAACCTTGACGAGGCTACAAAAGAGGGCAAGCTTATAGCTGCAATGCTTGATGTCCTTTCCGACATCGCAGAGAACCTCAAGGAAGTTGACGACGAGCTTAACGATATCGCTGACGTAATGACAGACATGGAGGAAAGCGTAGCTGACCTGGAGGATATCGTGTACGACATCGACGACGAGGATGAGGACGACTACGACGAAGATTTTGAGGACGATCTGGACGAGCTGTATGAAACAACATGTCCTGCTTGCAGCAACACTATCCGCTTTGATTACGAGCAGGCTGCTGCCGGCGCTATGGATTGCCCCAACTGCGGTCAGCATCTCGAGTTTGAGCTTGACGATGATGACGCAGAATGATCCGATCTATGCGTAAACGCAGGCGGGTGACTTTTACGTCATCCGCCTGTTTTTGTTCGGAAAAGAAAGGAGAACAGCCATGAGCTGGAGAGATAACCTGATAAAGATAGAGCCTTACGTTGCGGGAGAGCAGCCGAATAAGACTGACTTTATTAAGCTGAACGCCAATGAAAATCCATATCCGCCATCCCCCGCAGTGCTTAAAGCTATCGAGGGCTTCAATGCGGAGGGACTTAAGAAGTATCCCGATGCGGATGCAAAGCCCCTCGCCGCTGCCATCGCCGAGAGGGCAGGGCTAACTCGTGAGAATGTGTTTGTGGGCAACGGCTCAGACGATGTTCTGGCGCTGTGCTTCCGTGCGTTCTTCAATTCGGATAAGCCTGTGATATATCCTGATATCACATATTCGTTCTATCCCGTGTGGTGCGAGATGCTGCGTATTCCCTTTGAAACCATCCCCGTTGATGAGGACTTCAACATAAACGCTGCCGACTATAAGCGCCCTAACGGCGGAGTAGTTATCGCAAATCCCAATGCGCCCACAAGTATCGCAAGAGGTCTTGATTTCATACGTGAGATACTGGACAGCAATAAGGACAGTGTTGTTATCGTTGACGAGGCGTACGTTGATTTCGGAGGCGAGAGCGCTGTTCCGCTGCTTTCCGAGTACGAAAACCTCGTTGTGACGCAGACATTCTCCAAGTCCCGTTCCATGGCAGGCATGAGAATAGGCTGCGCTTTCGGTAATAAGGAGATAATCTCTGCGCTGTATGCCGCTAAGGACAGCTATAACTCCTATCCCATGGACAGCGTTGCGATAGAGGCGGGAATCGCATCCGTAAAGGATGAGGAGTACTTCCGTGCTACTATCGCTAAGGTCATCGCAACACGTGACAGACTTTCCGCTGCACTCAGGGAAATGGGCTTCTCGCTGCCCGACAGCTGTGCAAACTTTGTTTTCGCAGAGCATCCGAAGTACCGTGCAAAGGATATATGCGAGTATCTCAAGACCCGTGATATCTATGTTCGCTATTTCAGCAAGGCGAGGATAGACAACCGTCTGCGTATCACAGTCGGCACGGACGAGGAGATAGATGCGCTTCTTTCTGCGCTTAAGGACTATATTCAGTAATATAATAGGAGCATGCGTAAAGCATGCTCTTTTTTTGCCTGATGTGCAAATTTACCAAAATTATCTCCTTGAAATAGTTGAAACTGACTGCAATTGTAGAAAAATCAAAATCTGTTGAAAAAAATTTAACAACCCCTTGACATTTTAGCGGAAAAGCTGTATTATATTAATGGGTTAGAAAGAGCTAACCCATTATAAAAGAAACATGGTTAGTAACTTCTAACCTTTACATACGGAGGGTAACTATGATGCCGCTAACAATGGCCAATATAGGCGAGGAAAACATGATAAAGAAGGTCGGCGGAAACCCCGAAACACGCAAGTTCCTTGAAAACCTTGGATTTGTTGCGGGAGGTACCGTAACGATAATCAACGAGATCGCAGGAAACATGATAGTCAATGTCAAGGAAGCACGTGTGGCTGTTTCCAAGGAAATGGCCATGAAGATAATGGTCTGACAGACGTAATAAATGACCGAAAGGGAGGCAACTATATATGGCAACATTAAAGGACGCTAAGATAGGTGAAACTGTGACTGTCAAGAAGCTTAACGGCGAGGGTGCTGTAAAGCGCAGGATAATGGACATGGGCATCACCAAGGGTGCAGAGGTAACTATCCGCAAGGTAGCGCCGCTGGGAGATCCTATCGAAGTTACAGTACGCGGCTATGAGCTTTCTATCCGCAAGGCTGACGCAGAGATGATCGACATCTGATATCTGCATAGGACCGCCGTCCCGCAGGGGACGGAAAAATTCAGAAAGACAGTTAGATTGAACTAACACCAAGGAGAAGATTTATGGAGATAAAAATTGCACTTGCGGGTAACCCCAACTGCGGTAAAACTACGCTGTTCAATGCGCTGACAGGTTCAAACCAGGATGTGGGCAACTGGCCCGGCGTTACTGTTGAGAAGAAAGAGGGAAAGCTTAAGGGCGACAAGGATGTGGTCGTAACTGACCTGCCCGGTATCTATTCTCTCTCGCCGTACACTCTTGAGGAGGTCGTTGCGAGAAACTACCTCGTGGGTGAGCGTCCCGATGTAATACTGAACATCGTTGACGGTACCAATCTTGAGAGAAACCTGTATCTAACCACACAGCTTGTGGAGCTTGGAATTCCCGTTGTTGTGGCGATAAACATGATGGATGTCGTTAAGAAGAACGGCGACAAGATCAATATCGAGCAGCTTTCCAAGGAGCTTGGCTGCAAGGTGTGCGAGATATCCGCACTTAAGGGCGCAGGCGTTATGGAGGCAGCTCAGCTTGCTGTGGATGTTGTAAAGAGCGGTGAGAGAACAGCACCCCGTCACAGCTTCTGCGGCTGCGTGGAGCATGCTATCGCTCATATCGAGGAGGCTTTCCTGCATGATATTCCCGAGGAGCAGCAGCGCTGGTACGCTATAAAGATATTCGAGCGTGACGAAAAGGTGCTGGAGATACTCAACCTCCCTGAAAAGACAAAGGAGCATATCGAAAAGGATATCGTTGCCGCAGAAACAGAGATGGACGACGATGCAGAGAGCATCATCACCAACGAGCGTTATATCTACATAGCAAATATTCTTAAGGGCTGCTACAAGAAAAAGAACAAGGGCGGTCTGACAACGTCTGATAAGATAGATAAGATAGTTACAAACAGGATACTGGCTCTGCCTATCTTTGCTGTTATAATGTTCCTTGTTTATTACATTTCCGTTACAACGGTAGGAACATGGGTGACGGACTGGACGAATGACGGCCTGTTTGGCGACGGTTTCCACCTGTTCAATATCGGTGCGGGTGAGTTTGAGAACGCTACCGCAGAGTACGCAGAGCAGAACATCTTTGTTGAGGAGCTTTCTGCCACAGTACAGGCTGCTGCTGACGCAGGCGTCGTTGGTGCGGAGGATATCCTCGGTGCTGTTGAGGAAAAGGACTTCGGCGGCTTTGACGAGGCTTACGGCAGCTATGGCGACGCACTTGCAGAGGCAGGCTTTGATGTTGGCGCTATCGTAGACGAGCCTATGGAGGAGCTTCCCGACCCCGCTGAGTACGGCGTATGGGTTCCCGGTGTTCCCGTGCTTGTTGAGAATGCACTTACATCCATCAATTGCGCTGACTGGTTACAGAGCCTTATCCTTGATGGTATTATTGCAGGTGTGGGCGGAGTTCTCGGCTTTGTTCCTCAGATACTGGTTCTGTTCATTCTGCTCGGCTTCCTTGAGAGCTGCGGATATATGGCACGTGTGGCATTCGTTATGGACAGAATATTCAGAAAGTTCGGTCTTTCGGGTAAGTCCTTTATTCCTATGCTGGTCGGCGTGGGCTGCGGAGTTCCCGGTATCATGGCGTCCCGTACCATCGAGAATGAGCGTGACCGCCGTATGACCATCATGACAACAACATTCATCCCCTGCGGCGCTAAGATGCCTATCATAGCTCTTATTGCAGGCGCTCTGTTCGATAATGCATGGTGGGTATCTCCCAGTGCATTCTTCATTGGCTGTGCTGCTATCATCGTTTCGGGCATCATGCTGAAAAAGACAAAGATGTTCGCAGGTGAGCCTGCTCCTTTCGTAATGGAGCTTCCCGCTTACCATCTTCCCACAGTGGGAACTGTTCTCCGCTCCATGTGGGAGCGTGGCTGGTCCTTCATCAAGCGCGCCGGTACCGTGATCCTGCTGTCCTCCATCGTGTTGTGGTTCCTACAGGGCTATGGCTTCGTGGACGGCGTGTTCCGGGCGGTGGAGGACAACAACTCCTCCCTGCTGGCCGCCATCGGCCAGACCGTCGCCTGGATCTTCTACCCCCTGGGCTGGATGGGCGACATGGGCTGGAAAGCCGCCGTTGCCACCGTCACCGGTCTGATCGCAAAAGAAGAGGTCGTTATGACCTTTGGTACTCTGTACAACTTTGCAGGTGAACTGAGTGAGTCGGGCGACGAGATCTGGTCGATGATCGCTGCTGATTTCGGTGCTGTCACCGCTTACAGCTTTATGATCTTCCAACTGCTGTGCGCTCCCTGCTTTGCTGCCATCGGTGCGATCAAGCGCGAGATGGGCGACCGCAAATGGACCTTGGCCACCGTCGGCTATATGTGTGCATTTGCCTATGTTATCAGCCTGATCGTCTTCCAGTTTGGCGGTCTGGTCACCGGTGAAGCCACCTTTGGCGTGTTCACCGGTGTGGCTGCTGTCGCACTGTGCGGGCTTTTGTACCTGATTTTCAGAAAAAACAAATATGTTGAGTAAATAAAGGAAAAGGTAAATGTTTGAATGGTTAATGACCCATACGGGTGATATTTTAGTGCTCGGTGTTCTGGCCGCTGTCGTCGGCGTGATCATCTTTAAGATGGTCAGGGACAAAAAGGCCGGAAAATCGCACTGCGGCTGCGGCTGTGAGGGCT
>JAFSHE010000339.1 GCA_017440445.1 Oscillospiraceae bacterium
AACTATAAGGATGTCGGTCATAATAATTCCTTTCAAACGGCGTAGGGGCGACCTGTGGTCGCCCGTGCTGAAATCACCATCCAAGTTCTAAAAGCCAGTTATTTAGTGCACGCTCACGCTCTCTCATCTGAGAGGCATTTTCGTATCTGTCTAAATTATACTCTCCTTTTATGTTTCCGTCAACTATGTAAAGCACTCTTGTGCATTTTGCCGCTACCTTTACATCGTGAGTTACCAGCATAATGGTCGTACCATCGTTGTTCAGCTTTGCAAGCTCCTCCATTACCTCGTCGGAGGATGTGCGGTTGAGTGCGCCTGTCGGCTCATCCGCAAATATCATTTTGGGATTATTTATCATGCTGCGGCATATACACGCACGCTGAAGCTGACCGCCTGATACCTCGTTGATATCGTTGTCTGCGATATCAATGATACCAAGCTTGCGCATAAGCTCCTGCCCGCGCTGTACGGTCTCCTTGCGGGATTCGGTGTTCTTGCTTGACTGACAGGCAGGAAGAATGATATTGTCAAGCACTGTCAGGTTTTTCAGCATATACATCTGCTGGAAGATAAAGCCCATTTCGTCAAGACGGAGGTCTGCAAGCTCCTTTTCGCCCATCTTTGCGATGTTCTTGCCGCAGAAAAGTGCCTCGCCTGCTGTGATGCTGTCCATACCTGAAACGGCATACAGCAGAGTGGATTTGCCCGAGCCTGATGGTCCCATTACTGCGACCATCTCGCCCTCGGAAACGGTGAAGTTCACATTTTTCAGAACATTGTTCTGACGCTTGTTTACGATATATGTTTTGCAAAGGTCTTTTACTTCGAGAATATTCATGATATTTATCCTTTCTTATTCGATATTAGCAGTGTCGGAGGACTTTATCTTTCTTGTGTAAAGCGATGTCAGGAATGCGCTTAATGTTGTCGTAGCAAGAATTATAAGCGGGAAGATAAGGAACAGCTCAAGCGGATCGATAACGTATTTTGGTGCAAGCTCCATGCCCATCATTTTGAATATCGGGTCAATACAAAGGTGTGTAAGCGGCATTGCAAAAACTTCTGCAACTATCACCGCAATAACTCCCACAAACAAAAATCTGAGTGCGTGGTAAGCGTAGATCTTTCCGTTTCGTGTGCCTATCGCCTTCATCAGTGCAATCTCGCCTGTTTCCTTAGCGATGAAGGAACGCTCCATAAGTACGGTTATGAGGGCGGCCAGGACGATTGTGAGAATTACTAAAAGGGTTTTTACCGCAGCAAGTGTTTCGGTAACACCCAGCATATCCGATGTTGTTTCAGCGCAGGTTTCTATATTTTCATAATCGGGGAATATCTTCTGTATCTCCTCAATTCTGCGTTCAATTTCTTTGCTGTCAGGATCATCGGTAAACATGATCTGTGTGGCAATACTGCCCTGTGCCTGGATGTAGTTTATCTCCTCGTCAGAATGGAGCCTTATACCATCTCCTGCCTGATTCATTCCCTGGAAGAATGCAGTTATGAGATATTCCTTATCTCCGTCAACTGTCTTGATTGTAACGGTATCGCCGATGTTTACATTTAATCTGTCCGCTGTGATCCTTGTCATAGCAATTTCATTTGTGTTCTGCGGTGCTGTACCTGCCGTATACTCGTACATATCCATGGTCGTTCCTGTGCCGTGAAATATGCAGACATTGTTTTTGTTTTCACCGTAAACAACAGGCAGAGAAAATATCGTTTCCAGATAGCATTTTGCAGGCATTCCATTTTCCGCAAGAGTATTTTCCATATCATCAAGATACTTTTCGAGGATATCGTGTCCGTCCTCTGTCATAGCTTCCGCAGCTATTTTGTTGTCAAGGTAGATGTCGCAGTCTGCCCAGCCGAATGTTGTTGAAAGGCTGCCGCTGTTCATTGTATAAACAGTATTGGAAAGCATAAGCAGAAGCGACAGGCAAAGCATAAAGGTAAGAGTTATGATGCTGTATCTTCTGGGTGCGCTTACAATGTCATTAAGTGCAAGGAAAGGTGTTGCGCCGAGCTTTGATCTGCCGAGGCTCATAAGGCTCTTTTTGCGGAAGCGCTCGCCTGTCTGACCGTGTCTGATAGCGTCGATGGGAGTAAGCTTCTTTACTTTGCCTGTACAGCCGTAGCAGAACAGCAGGATAACTACGATAACAAGCACGGCACAAAGAATGTTCACAAAGATCGGATTGGAATGTCCGATTATGATCGTCTGTGAAGAAACGCTCATAAGCATTTTACCGAACGGGAAGCTGAGTAAAAGACCGATAAGCGTACCGATCACGGAAAGTCCCATGTATTTTACAAGGTATAAGCCTCTGATCTTGAAATTGCTGATGCCGATCGCCTTCATAACGCCTATCTCGCGGAATTCCTCAGAAAGTGTAAAGGTGATGGTGAAATGAAGCACTACAAAAGCGATCGCAATGAGTAACAGGCTGACTACAAGAAGCAGACCCACAACTATCATATCAAACACATAGGTGAACTTCATATAGGCTCTGTCCATCGTGAGGATACCGTTATCAAGGAGCGGCTTGATCTGCGGGATAACTGCATTGACATCAGAGGAATACATGTATACGATATTTCCGCCGTAAAGCGTTTCTGTACCCTCGGGAGCGACAAGACTGTTGTAGTCCTCCTCGCTTATCAGATAACGTGTGAAACTCAGCTGATTTGAGCCGAAAAGCGCATCCTTTATCTTATCCTTGAAAGTAACCTCACAGCTCGCACCGTTCACTTCAATGGTGAGCTTGTCGCCTACCTTCATGCCTAGTTTATCAGCCTTGCTTTGCGTCATGTAGAACTCGCCCTGATTTACCTTTTCAAGGATACTGCCGTCGGAAAGGAAATAGTTCATTGGAATATCGCTGTGGACCATATTTGTACCGCCGGGAGCTTTTATATCTTCATTTTCAAAGATAAAATTTTCAGGCGATAAAAAGATCTGTTCTTCGATCGTATAGCGTTCAATCGCATCTGCTGAGCCTACAATTTTGTCGATATCAACGGTAAGGTTTTTATTCATTGTGACCACGAGATAATCAGGTGCGTCCGCCATTTCAAAATAATCATCCAGCGCAGAAGTAACGCTGATGATATTGTTCACGCTTGAGGACACGAACATAGTCGCAAGTATGATGAATACAAGCACTATTATGTTCATTGCCTTTTTCCGTTTCAGATCTTTTTTCAGTATATTGAGATACATTTTTGTTCTCCTTTCATCATTGTGACCTCATTATAGCATGGAAATTATTAAATAATCCTTAAATAATTTAAGAAATCAAAAAACGGAGCAGGATCACTGCTCCGTATAATTCAATTCAGCATCAAAATTGTTTTGAAATTTTCAGAGCCACCACTCTGCCCTGTTTAAATTTGTTTTCTCTCAGATATCAAAAAAATAGAGTGTGAACAACAAATATCAGGTATTGTACTACTTGGTATCGATACTCTGTTTTTGCTTTTTGTGCAGTATCAAATAGAAAGCACACATATTCATTGTCAACGCAGCCACCCATGCTGCTATTCCCGCATAGGCAGTGGCTACAAAACCGATATTGCCTACAAAGAGTACCACTATCATTATACGCATTACCATTTCAGCAATACCTGACAGCATAGGTACAAGCGGATATCCCATTCCCTGTACTCCGCTTCTGTAAACAAACAGGAAATCCACAGCAAACAGCATTATTCCGCATGGCGGAAGATACTCTGCCGCAATTGCAATCGTA
>JAFSHE010000340.1 GCA_017440445.1 Oscillospiraceae bacterium
AAGCCTATCTCCTCGGCAAAGCTCATAGTCTGCTGAAAATCCTCCTCGGTCTCCCCTGCAAAGCCAACCATTATATCAGTGGTTATTGAGCAATCAGGAAATGCCGCACGCAGCTTTTCACATACTTTTCTGTACTGGGCGGTGTCATATCTGCGCTTCATAAGCGCCAGCACCTTGTCGCTGCCGCTCTGTAATGAGAGATGAAAATGCGGACACAGCTTTTTACAGCCACGCAGGCTTTCTATCTCGCTATCGGTCATCATATCAGGCTCCAGCGAACCAAGACGGATACGCTCTATGCCCTCCACATCCGCAGCGTTTACCGCCTGTGTAAGGGTAGCGCCGATATCCTGTCCGTAGCAGCTGAGGTTTATGCCTGTCAGCACTATCTCCCTGTGACCGCTCTCTGCGGCAAGCTGCGCCTGCCTTGTTATCTCAGAAAGCTGACGTGAGCGCACACGCCCTCTCGCCGTGGGGATTATGCAGTAGGTGCAAAAACGGTCGCAGCCGTCCTCTATCTTGATGAATGTGCGTGTACGGTCAAGGTCTGTGCCTGAGCAACGCTCGTCAAACTCTCTCGGGAGCGGATTTACGAACACTCTACGTTCGTGTGTCTTTATGAATTCACCCACAAGAAAGGCGATATCTGCCTTTGAAGTGTTACCTATTATAATATCTGCGCCTGTTTCCTTTGCATCATCGGGATAGCTCTGCGGAAAGCATCCGCACAGCACCACGATACTTTCAGGAGCGTCCTTTTTGCAGCGGGATATCATCTGTCTTGCTTTTTTAACGCTCATGCCGGTAACCGCGCAGGAGTTTATGATGCAGACATCAGCTGTCTGCTGCGGCTCAGCCCTTTCGTAGCCTGCTGCAAGCATACTATCTATAATAGCGGCGCTTTCACAGGAGTTGACCTTACATCCCAGTGTAAATACCGAAAAAGTCATAAGCGCCCCTCCCTTTTCGCAGACTGCAAGTAGCGTTTTAACCTAATATTTACTGTTTAAACTAGACATTTTGCCTAAAAAGATTTTCGATATACATTTATTATACTTGATTATTCCGAATTTTGCAATAAGCTATTGACTATTTTTTGATTTGTTGCTATATTTATATTGAGGTTAGCAAAAATAACCGAAAAGATAGAGAAAGACTTGTACACAAAGACAACAAAACACAACAAATGAAAGGCGGCGACTTTAATGAAGGAACTCAAGGTAATGCTTACAAGCATTGAGGATGTAAAGGAATTCGTAGCCGTAACAAACAGGTACGACCACGAGTGCGACCTTGTATCGGGGAGATATGCAATTGATGCAAAATCGATCATGGGCATCTTCAGCCTGGATCTTTCCAAGCCTCTCAAAATGGTAATCCATGGCGAGGGCGCATCCACAGAAACCCTTCTGGAGGATGTAGAAAAATTTATCGCAAAGTGATTTTTTATCACACCCTGCGGCAATCCTAAAGAAACAAAAGAAAAACACGGCGGTATGACCGCCTGAATGCAATTCAGAAAGGAAAGTACAGTTATGACAACAACAAAGATCAACATCAACACAATCAACGACGTAAAGAACTTCGTAAACATCGTAACAAGATGCGAGTATGACGTAGACATCATCTCCGGCAGATATGCAATCGACGCAAAGTCCATCATGGGCATCTTCAGCCTGGACCTTTCCAAGGAGCTTACACTCAACATCCACAGCGACAACTGCGCTGAGTTCCTCGACGAGATCAAGAGCTACATCGTAAAGTAAGATATCCAAGCACACAGGGGCCGACAAAAAATGTCGGCTCTTTTTTTGTTTATTATATTCAGAAAATATTTCAGAACGGAAACAAACGGTAACAATTCATTTACATTTTAATTACAAATTTGTAATAACCATTGACTTTATCGTGATAAAATGGTATCATAAGGTCATAAAACTGCAGGAAATACCGAATAACAGGGCGAATGTGGCTTGCTCTGCTTCGGCACATGCAGAAAGGAGAATTATATGGATACTCCGCAAGATACATATACAACAACTCAGGGGAATACTTCGGTGCAGACACAGTCACCGCAGCCGAGGTTTGACCCGCAGACAGGCAGACCGCTGCAGCCGCAGATGAATTTCGATCCGCATACGGGTCAGCCGCTGCGCCCGCAGATGAACTTCGACCCACAGACAGGTCAACCGCTGCGCCCGCAGATGAACTTCGACCCACGAACAGGTCAGCCGCTGCGCCCGCAGATGAACTTCGATCCACAGACAGGTCAGCTGCTGCGCCCGCAGATGAATTTCGACCCACGAACAGGTCAGCCACTCAACGGTGCGCAGAATTCCCATCAGCCCGCAGGCGGGCTTCCGCCTGTACAACCACCCGCCTCTGCATCCCCGAACAAAAACGAATTCTTTGTGGGAATAAACCTGCTCAGCAAGATAGGAGTTATTTTTATTATAATAGGTGTTATCGCATTCTCTGCGGTATCCGCACCCTATCTTTCACCCCTTGTTCGCACATTGGTGATATTCTCGTTAGGACTGCTCATGACAGGTCTTGGCGAGGTATTCTACCGAATGAGATCGGTGATATTCGCCCGTGCCCTTACGATAGGAGGCATAGGAGAGCTTGCCATCTCAGTGCTGATAGGCTATCACTCGTTTGAGTCGCTGCACATAATCGTAGCCATGATACTTGGCGTTGTGATATCCGCAGGCGGTCTTGCGCTATCGTTCAGATATCAGTCACAATCCATACTTATCGGAACGGTTATAAGCGGATTTTTACCCGTTTTCCTTACCCTTGACGATATAGCTCCGCTTATCATTGGCATGTTCTATGTCCTGCTTTTCCAGATAGCAGTTACTGTAATATCGTACATCAAGGAAAGACCCGCTGTACTGTTTGTAGCTTTGACCTGTAATGCGATAACCGCCCCCATACTGTTTATTGCACAGGGAATTATGGAAATGCCCGGAGATACCATCCGCATCGTATCCTGCGCATACGTGCTGGCATCCTTTGGTGTATATATCATAGCTGCGATAGCAGACAGCTGCCGTGACGGCGGATACATCTCCGCTATCAATGCGGTATCCTTTATACTTTCGACTGTACTCGCCTCGCTGATGTGCCTTACATTCACCATAAGCTTTACAAGAGGTGCCAATCTCATGGCATTCGGCTTTATCGAACTGGGTCTTGCGCTGGCATTCATCGCAACAGCAGCAGTAGCCAAGGCAAAATTCGACTCCTGCGAACTTATCACCATGACGTTGAACACATCAGTGGCACTGATATGCATATCAATCTTCACCATATTCAGCGGAGATCTGGTGTACATTATATTCCATATATGCGCTGCCTGCCTGCTGCTTGTGGGATTCTTCACAGATATCCGCTTCCTCAGAAACTGGGGATTGATCACCTGCTCCTTTGCAGAATTCTTTTTCCTGACATTCTGCATAGTGAACATCGGCAAGGAACTGTATACATATCAGTACACAGTAAATGTTCTGCTCTGGCTCATCATCATGACTGTGCTTGCAATAAAGGGCAAACGCAGCACACTGTTCACTGCATACTCACTGGTCACAGTGGCAAACACCGCAATATACGGCTGCTACATGATGTATAAGCTCACCGCCCTGCTGAAGGATAACGATGTTGTAAACAGCTCAGGCGCAGCATTCCTGCTGTTCGCAATAGGCTGCTCGCTCATATTCATGATAACGGCATTCATAACGGGAAAGCTGACCTTTACCGCTCCCGCAAACTCCATCTGTGCGATCGTAGTATACGGGATAAGCCTGTTCAGTCTGTTCTATGTTAACGGTATTTCAGGAATCGCAGACCTTTCCAACGATATACTCTGTCTGGTGCTTTCTATCGTTATCAACGTGATATCCGTTGCCGCTGCTCTTGATATGGCGTTCGTCATCAAGGGACTTGCACCGAAATTCGCACGTGCTATCGGTCTTGTCGTAACCTGCTACGCAATGTTCACGATGACCGTTGCTCTTGGCGCAAACGAGATAGTTGCCTTTACAAGCTGCTACATCAGCATATTCTACCTTGTTGTAGCTGTGGGCTGGATAATCTTCGGCTTTATCCGCCGTTTCCCGCTGATGCGCCGCTTTGGTCTTGCGCTTACGCTGCTTTCCTCTGCGAAGCTGTTCCTGTTTGACTTCAGCGGAATAGACGACCTCGGCAGAACGATAATGTTCATACTGTTTGGTATCATACTTCTCGCAGTATCCTTTATATACGTGCTGTTCGAAAGAAAGCTGAAAAGACAGCAGGAGCTTGAGGCTCAGGCTCAGATGCAGCAGACATACAACAACACATTACAATAAAAGACTATCCCCGCAGACCTCTGCGGGGATAACTTTATTACATGAGAACACTCTATTCTTTCAGCACAAGTTTTTCCTTTTCGGGCTTTTTCTCCTCAAGCGGTGTAATAATAAAAGTTTCTGCAAACTTATACTTGTCACGGCGGTATACATACAGAAATCCGAACACACAGAACACCACTGCGCCTACCATGTTCACGAACATATCTTTCATCGTATCAACGATGCCTATGTCAAGATATCCGCCGTCTACAATGGCAAGCTCGTTTCCGTCCTTGTCGTACATCACCGTATACGCTATACCGTTTATCCGTATCTCCTCATTCTTTTTCTCAGGATTTAAGGCTACACTTGAAACATAGGTCACGATACTGTCCTTCTGAGTGTCTGTTTTCAGGAGCCTATCCGCACTGTACTCGAAGAACTCCCACAGTACGCCCACCGTCATTGAAAAGCAGAATGAAACCAGTGCAACAAACAGCGGAGTCATCTGCACACGCTTGGAGTGGGTGTTCAGTAAGTCGATAGTGCCAAAGCCCACCGCCGCAGCCAGAAACCCCGTAGTCGTATGCAGCATGGTATCCCAGAACGGAATATGCCCGTAGAAATTTGCCATCTCACCGAGTATCTCAGCCGCAAAAACAAATACAAACACCGCAATTTCAAGCACACTGGGGAGATTTATCCTGAATGTCGTGCGAAGAAAAAACGGAATAAACATAAGTAGCAGAGATAGTCCGCAGAGGAATACATTCTGCCACTCCGCAAGGAATATCTGTCGTATCATTATGAGTATAACTATCGCACGCAGGATAACATATACCAATATACTGCTTGTGTTAGAATTGTGATATTTCTCCGACAGAAATCTTATGTAATTTTTCACTGTCATTCTCCTGTACTGTATCTGTGTTATTAAGATAATGGTATCATGGGTTTATTAAGAATTCATTAATTTTATGTGAAAAGAAGATAAAATATTTCTCATACGAGAAATATTTCTTTCGTTCCCACACAGAAACGGGCTGTGCTGTTGATTTTTAGCACTCTATCTGTTATAATCAAGGTATGAGAAAACGAGAGGAGGCGGTGCTTTGCGGGACTATTTCCATGCCGATACATCCAAATATCCCAGACGACTCAGGGCAGTGCTGATAGCCGTACTTGTGCCGCTTGGAGCGGTGTGCATCTTCTGCACCGCTATGATGATATTCAACCTTCGTGAGGACGGCGACAAAGGGTTTGTACAGTTTATGCTGTACGTTATTGCAGGCTGTGTTGCAGCGGGTATGGCAACTGCATTTACAGGGGCATACATCACCGATAAAAAAGTGCGCCGCCACGCACGATACACCTATATAGACCTGCTCCCCTCCTGTATGGTATACAGCAGGTATGCGGGCGAGCATTACATGTACGGCGAGCGGGTGATACACCGCAGACTGTACTACATCCACTACTCCGAGATACGGGATGTTACCCGTGACCCGAAGCAGGCTCCCGCCGAGCTTCTTATCCGTGGAGAAATACACAGCTACCTGCTTGCCTCTGAGCAGCTTGGCTATCACATAGACGAGGAGGGAGAGCTGAAATTCGACCGTCCCGAGCTAAACGAGCGGCACTTCGATATCCTGACAAGGCTTACGATACGCTCGGATTTCGGCAGCACAAAGCAGCTTCAGCGCTCCATAGAATATTATCGGGAGCAATTCGTGAATGCCCCCGAAAAAAGGCCCTTTAACCTTGCCGACTACGTGGCGGCAAGACCAAAACGACATACAGGCACCTCCAACCGACTGCTGGATGCGCCCAGCTTCGACAGAAAATGGCGATGAGATATTCATCCGAAAAGGAGAAAAAACATGGGACACGATTTTTACGACAACAGAGAGCTTTCCTGGCTGAAATTCAACGCAAGAGTGCTTGAGGAGGCACAGGACACAGATACCCCGCTGTTTGAGCGGCTGCGCTTCGTGCAGATTTTCTGCTCCAACCTTGACGAATTCTTCATGATACGTGTGGGAAGCCTTCATGACAAGCTGATGTTTGAGCCGAAGGACAAGGAAAACAAGACCAACATGACCCCAAAAGAGCAGCTTTCCGAGATAGCAAAGCGTGTAAAGGAGCTGCTTCCTGTAAAGGACCTTGCCTACTCCGACATAATGAGCGGAATGGCCGCATACGGTATAACTCACCTTGACCTCAGCAGCATTGACCCCGAGGAGGACGCTTTCCTGCGAGCATACTTCGTAAAGGAGATACAGCCGCTGCTGTTTACGGGAGTAGTGGACAGAAAACACCCTGTGCCTTTCCTTAAAAGCGGCGAGATATACGCAGGCGTGACTATGCGCAGAAAGGACGAGGCAGCAGGCAAAATGACCTTCGGAATACTGCCCGCATCCGAGAATTTCCCACGCCTTATCTGGATACCGGGCACAGGAAAATTCATCCTCTGCGAGGAGCTTATCTCCCGCTATGCGGAGCTTGTATTCAAAAACTTCGAAATAATCTCACGCTGCATCTTCCGTGTTACGAGAAACGCAGATATCGCCATGGACGAGGGTCTGTATGACCATGACGTGGACTTCCGTGATATCATGAGCGAGCTTGTTAAAAAACGCAAGAAGTTACAGCCCGTGCGCCTTGAATTCCAGGGCAAGCCCTCCGACGATATCAGAGAAGTCATCGCAAAGACCCTGCGAGTAAAGGAAAACTTTATCTTCCGACAGAAATCGCCGCTGGATATGGGCTTTCTCTCTGCGCTTGAAAGACGTCTTGAAAAGCAGAGCGAGCTTTTCTTCAAGCCACTCACACCACAGCGCTCACCCTATATCGACCCCAAAAAGCCCATAATCGAGCAGATACAGCAGCGTGATATACTGCTTACCTACCCCTACGAAAATATCAACCAATTTATAAGACTTCTTGACGAGGCAGCGGAAAACCCCGATGTAATGAGCATAAAGATAACCCTCTACCGTGTTGCACGTGACAGTAAGATAATCAACGCCCTCATCCGTGCAGCAGAGAATGGCAAGGATGTACTGGCGCTTGTGGAGCTGCGTGCACGCTTCGATGAGGAAAACAACATCGGCTGGTCAAAGCAGCTTGAGGATGCGGGAGTAAATGTCATTTACGGTCTTGAGGAGCTGAAGGTACACTCCAAGCTGCTGCTGATAACACTCCGCAGCGGTGATGGAGTAAGCTATATCACACAGGTAGGCACAGGAAACTACAACGAGCGCACCTCCAAGCTATATACCGACATCACACTTATGACCGCAGACAGGATATTCGGCTCTGATGCCTCAGTGGTATTCAATGCGCTGGCAGTAGGAAATACAGTAGAAAGCACCAACAAGCTGCTGGTGGCTCCGAAAGGTCTTAAAAGCCGCATAGTGGAGCTTATCGACAACGAGATAACCTACGGCAAGGATGGCTACATCGGCATAAAAATGAACTCCCTTACGGACAAGG
>JAFSHE010000341.1 GCA_017440445.1 Oscillospiraceae bacterium
CCATTCGCTGTCAAGGCAGAGATACATATACTCTGTGCTATACAGCAGATAAAAGAATTCAGAAAGTGCAGCCGTATACTCGGCAAGTGTTTTACAAGCAGTAAGCCGACTGGAAAACTGCGCAACACTGCTGGTCATCGTCTGATACTGGCTTATTCTCTCTGCGTGCAGTTCCTCTGAAAGCTGTGATGGCAACACACCGCAGGGACATGAATCGCCGCTGATAAATCTGTCCTTGTCCTCTGCCAAGTATCCACAGTCAAGCAGTATATTTACCGCATCATGGCCGAGCTTACGCCTGTTGCGGTGCATAGTGGTAAGAAACGGCAAATGATACGTTCTGCCGCCTGTATAATCATAACCTGCTACGCTGAGTTTTTCAGGCACAGATATTCCTGCTGATAAAAGAGTATCGCATAACCCGAAAGCCATATAATTATTTGTGCAGATTACCGCCTGAGGAAACGGGAGTTCTCCGCTTATATATCGCTGTGCAAGCGCTTCACCCGAAGTATTCCAGAAATCCCCGTAATGAAGCTTTCTTTCGTCAAATGGGATATTGTGTTTTTCAAAAGCTTTTTTACAGCCGTGGGCTCTTCGCTCGGCCGTTCTGTCTCCTTTGAATCCGGTCAGCACATCTATATCTGTAAAACCGTGGCTGATAAGATGCTCCGTCATAAGCTCCATATCCGATTCATCATCTGAATATACACTTGCAAACCCCTCAAGCTCTCCGCCTATTATAACTGTGGGGAGCTTCGCTTTTTTCAGCTTTTCAACAACACCGCCGAGTATAGAAATATCCCTGAACGCTTCATAGGTGATTATCGCCCCGTCAAAATGATATGGCTCAAATAAGGAATAGATAATATTCTCGTAGTTGAGCGTTTTATCCTCTGTCCAGTGATTGTATATATTTGAATAAATTACAGTATCTGCGTCAGCTGAAATTGCTGCTTCAGCTATACCGCAGAGTATTTCTTTCTGTTCAGCATCGTCAGCTCTTGCGGTAATAACCGCAATTCTTTTTCTTGGCATAAAGTCACCTCTTTGTTTCAGTATATCCTATTTTCCTGCCTGAGTCAATACAAAAAGTTCATATTATGATTAAATAGTGGACTATCCGAATATCCGCTATTGATTTTGATTATTCCGTTATGTATAATGTGAGTAAGGCAAAATATAAAAATATAGTCTGATTTTGAAAAAGGAGTAACCACCATGGCTAACCCATTTCTTCCCCTTTGGGAATACATTCCTGACGGCGAACCGAGAGTATTCGGCGACAGAGTATACATCTACGGTTCACATGATAACGCAGGCTCAGACAGCTTCTGCGACTATAAACTGAAAGTCTGGTCAGCACCTGTAAATGACCTTAACAACTGGACTTGTCACGGCGATATTTTCCACACCAGACCTGACAGAGATCACCCTTCCGACACCGACTGGACAGATTATCCGCTGTATGCTCCCGATGTTGTAGAAAAAGACGGAAAATACTATCTTTACTGCTATATACTCTGGAACAAAGGCTGCGTTGCTGTAAGCGATAAGCCCGAAGGTCCTTTCAGGCTGCTTTCAAAGTATAAATATGACCTGCCTGATAATTTAGTTGAAGACGGCGTGTTTGTTGACCCGGGAGTGCTGGTTGACGATGACGGACGTGTTTACATTTACTGCGGATTCGAAAAATCATATATGGCTGAACTTAAAAGCAATATGTATGAAGTAATAAGCGACAGCTATATACCCGATATAATCCCCGCCGACAAGAGTGATGAAAAGGGCTTTTTTGAAGCCTGCTCAATGCGTAAGGTAGGTGACACCTACTACCTTATCTATTCCCCGAACAAGGGCAACAGGCTTGAATATATGACTTCGAATTCACCGAGAGGGCCTTTTACATACCGAGGTACAATTGTTGACAACGGCATTGATTACCCTGCAGGCAACAACCATGGCTCTATCTGCAACATAAACGGGCAGTGGTATATTTTCTACCACCGAATGACAAACGCAACTATAACATCAAGACGTGCTTGCGTTGAGAAAATCGAAATACTACCCGAC
>JAFSHE010000342.1 GCA_017440445.1 Oscillospiraceae bacterium
CCACGGCATAGTCACCCGTAAGGATATCACGGGCTATCTCGCAGTAGCGGTAAAGCTCCTCAACGGGGACGATGTCCTCGTGCGCCGCTATCTGGAAAACGCTGTCTGCAGACGTGTAGACGATAAGCGCACCTGTTTCCACATGCTCACGTCCGTAGTCTGCGATGACCTTTGTTCCCGAATATGGCTTATTGCATATCACCCTTCTGCCCGTAGCCTGCTCGAATTTGTTTATCACCTCGGGCGGGAAGCCCTCGGGAAACGTGGGAAACGGCTTCTCCGAAACTATGCCCATAAGCTCCCAGTGACCCGTAGTGGTATCCTTGCCCTTTGATAGCTCGGAGAGCCTGAAGTGCGCTCCTATGGGCGCTTCCTCCCTCTCGCCGAGGTCAACTCCATCGATATTGAACAGGCCAAGCCTTTTCATGTTAGGAACATTCAGCCTGCCCGTATTATAGCAGGAGCGGAGCGTATTAGCGCCCGCATCTCCGAACTCGGCAGCGTCAGGCATCTCGCCTATTCCGAAGCTGTCAAGGATTATCAGAAATACTTTTTTTGCCATTATCAGTAGCCTCCGTTGCTCTCGCCCGAAAGCAGCAGCTTTACAGCGGAGCTTGTACCTATACGCTCGCAGCCTGCCTCAAGGAACATTTCAAGGTCTGACTTGCTTTTTACTCCTCCAGCGGCTTTCATCTTAACATTTTCACCGATATGCTCCTTAAACAGGCGGATATCCTCTATCCTTGCGCCGTCAGTGCCGAAGCCTGTTGAGGTCTTGATATAATCCGCTCCTGCTCTTGTAACACAGCCGCACAGTGCGATCTTTTCCTCCTCGGTGAGGTAGCAGGTCTCTATGATGACCTTAAGCAGCTTTCCGCCGCAGGAGTTCTTAACAGCGGCTATCTCAGCCTCCACTGCGTCGAAGTCACCGTTCTTTACATCGCACAGGTCTATCACCATATCTATCTCATCTGCGCCGTTCTGCACTGCGTCAGCCGCCTCAAAGCACTTGACGGCAGTTGTGGAATATCCCAGAGGAAATCCGATAACGGTGCAGATATTAAGCTCAGGGAACTTCTCCCTTGCATATCGCACATAGCACGCAGGAATACATACCGACGCAGTTTTATGCTCCAGCGCCTCGGCGCAGAGCCTGTCTATCTCCTCCGCAGAGGACGTTGCCCGCAGCAGAGTATGGTCGATATGCGGGAATATCAAACTGTTTTCCATATATACCTCTTATATAAATCTGAAGGATTTCAGGGATATCATTCCGCTTACTGTCACACGAAGATCTCCCACGCCGTTTACAGTCTCGCAGCGTGCGGAATATGTTCCGAATTCGGTAAGGCTGCCTGTCGCAGGTACTTCGCACTCTGCAACAAATGCGCCTGTATCTGCTCTGACGAAGGTTATCTTCGCAGGAGCGCCGGGGTTGGACGCTACCACCTCAACAGCATGGCAGGAGCGGAACATACAGCCCTCAAAGCTTAAATAGCTCTGCCAGTCGTGAATAAGTGCGTATTCCTCAAGCTCATCATCGGCAAGATATTCAACGCCGAGATAATCCGCAGAATCCACTGCGTATATTGTCTTAGTAAGGTCCACGCCCTCATAGTTCGTACCCGAAACGTGGATGTCTGCAACCCGTCTGATATCCTCGGAGGAGCCGCCGACATGCAGCTCATAATCGCCTGTCAGCACATCATAATCACGGATATTTGCATTCCATACAGCCAGCTCGTTGGTGTCGATCTCAAGCGTTACCGTTATCTTCTCACCTTTTGGGATAAATACTCTTGTGAATGCCTTAAGCTGCTTTCTCGGCAGGGTAAGCGGCAGCTTGGGATAGGTAACATAAAGCTGTACTACCTCCTCGCCGCTGTATCCGCCGACATTCTCCAGCTCAAAGGAAACACTTATAGTATCTCCACGCTCATAGCTGCGCTTGTCTGTCCTTAAAGCACCGTAATGGAACGCAGTATAGCTAAGTCCGTAACCAAACGGGAAAAGCGGCTCGCCATCGTAATAAAGATATGTGGATCTAGTGCGGATTATATTATAATCCTTTATATCGCAAAGCTCCTTTTCCGACTTATACCATGTCACGGGACATCTGCCTGCGGGTGAAACATCTCCGAACAGTGTCTTTGCTATCGCTGAACCCATTCCCGGGCCTGCGTGGGATGTATGCATTATCGTAGAAAGCTTCTCGTCATCCAGAATGAACGGGTAGCCTGAAACAAGGCAAAGCACCGCTCTGGGATTGATGGAAACAACAGACTCCAGTACCCTTATCTGCTTTTCAGGGAGGTTAAGTGTTTTTCTGTCGTGACACTCACGTGCGTTTATCATGGGATTGTTGCCGCAGATAACTAAGACGTTATGCGCCTCTGTAACCACTCTGCGGACTCTGTCTGCTCCGCTTGAGAACTGCTCCACATTGAACACAGAGTCCTTTCCCGCACGCAGCGAGGTGGTCACTCTCACCTTTTTGTCAGCGCCTATCTGTAAAAATCTTCCCTGCCAGTTGCGGAGTATGCAGTCCCTGCCGTTACGCTCGAGGTTGAAGCGCTCCTTTACGAACCAGCCGTATACCTCGTCTGAGGTACACTTCATCGTGCCGTCATCTGCAAGGAATTTACCTGTAACTCTGGAGCGGAAGCTTACAGCACCCTCGCCCCACTCGAAAAGATCGAAAAGGCAGTTTTCATTTATAGTCGCACTGTCACAGATAAGCTCGTTGTTCTCGTCAACGGAGAAATAGAAGCCTGTCTCGGCATTTCTTAAAGCAACAGTATCATTACCTGACTCAAATATTACATTCTCACGACCGACAGACGCAATTATTCCGTCAAGGATAGTGGGATTTTTTGCGGAAAGTCCCGTATACCAGTCACGGAATATCATATCCGCATAATAGCCGATAACCGCAAGCTTCTGATCCTTTCTGAGCGGCAGTACAGCCTTGCTGTTTTTCAGCAGGATGATGGATTTCTCCGCAGCCTTTTCGGACATGCGCATATGCTCATCACAGCACAGCAGACGCTTATCAACATCGTTATACGGACAATCCTTGTCAAACTCGCCAAGCATAAATCTTGCCTTAAGCGCACCGAAAAGCGCCTTGTCGATATCCGCCTCGGTGATAAGTCCCTTTTCAAGAGCCTCACGGGCTGCGTCATTGACAAGCTGCTCGTTATCTGTCATAAGGTCAGCGCCGTGGTGCTTATACACCTTTGCGATAGCCTCAACATGGGTCTTATCGTGACGATGCGCCTGTACATTCTGGATGAAATCGCCGCCGTCAGTCACAGCAAAAAGAAGTCCCCACTTATCCTTGCAGACCTTATCCACCTCGGGATTACACAGCGCCTCAACACCGTTTATCTCGTTGTAGGAGGTCATAAGGCTGTATGCGTTGCCCTCTCTTACGGGCTTTTCAAACGCCTTGAGGTAATAATCGTACTTCAGCCTTGTGGGTATCATTGCGTTATCAACGCCACGATTTTCCTCGTGGTTGTTTGCATAGAAATGCTTAAGTGTAGGAATAACACGTGCATACTTATCATTCACGCCGTACATTCCCTTTGTGAATGCCGCAGCCATGGAGCCTGCAAGCAGAGGGTCCTCGCCGTAGGCCTCCTCTGTCCTGCCCCAACGGGGGTCACGCTCAAGGTCAACAGTAGGTCCCCACACGCACAGCGAGGTCTTACCCTCGGCATTGTAGATACGGGTCTCGGTACCTGTTACCTCGCCCATGGCACGCATGATATTAGTGTCAAATGTTGCGGCAAGTCCGAAAGGCTCGGGGAAAACAGTGGTGGGAAGCTCCCAGCCCTGACCTCTACACACCAGTCCTCTTGCGACCTCCGCACCGACTGTAAGTTCCTTTAATCCAAGCCTTGGTACAGCCGCCATACGGGTATGGATAAGTCCAAGCTTTTCCTCAAGTGTAAGCTCCTCAAGAAGTGCGGTGACACGCTCGTCAAAGGTTAGTGAAACGTCAAGAAATTTGTAGTCTGCCATGGGTATTCCTCCTTTATATCGTGATAATTATTTACAGAATACGGACTCTAGTCCATCATAGCGGCAACAAAGCCTATAAATACAGATATCGAAGCAAGAAAAATAATAATAGCTATCAGTGCGTTATTTTTTGCCTTACCGTGAACAGGCTTGCCGCCTACTTCAACGGTCAGATTCGGGGTCCATTCCTGCTGCTTTACCGACTCAGGAACGGCTTCCCTTTCCCTTTTCTCTGCCTGAGCTGTTTCTTCTCTCAGATCGTTCAGCTCCTCCAGCGCTCTTTCCAAGGGGCTTTGCAGCTTGCCTGCACGCAGCGGCTCGGAGAGCGATGGTGAAGGTCCGTCGTCAGAGCTTTTCTCAGGCTCCTCACGCACCTTTTCGAGAAGCTTCGCTTCCTCGGGGGTAACATAGCCGTAATCAATATCCACCTGTCCCTGCGGTGTTCGTTTTACAGACGACGCTCGTCCCGCTGACGACGCTCGTCCCGCAGACAACGCTCGTCCCGCTGACAACGCTTGTCCCGCAGACGACGCTCGTCCCGCTGACGATGTCTGCGCTGAGGAAGTGGC
>JAFSHE010000343.1 GCA_017440445.1 Oscillospiraceae bacterium
ACCCGATACAAGAGTTTCAGCCTCTGCAAACTGCTCGTCCGACCAGCCACGACAGTATTCTGCGAATACCATCTTTGCCCTGCGGGCGTCGTTCCTGCGTATTATCTCCAGGGACATCGTGCTCGTGTATGCCGAAATATACAGGTCCTTGGCTACCTCATCAATTTCACACATGGACGCCATCGCCATAAGCTCCAGACATATCGCCATTATAGAACTGTATCCCTCGTTTGCCTCCTGCTCCATCATTTCCCACTGAAAGCTACAAAGCATCTCCACCAGCACTGCCAGCAGGTGATCCTTTGTGGGATAGTGAAAGGTAAGGTTTCCCTTACTCATCTGCAACTCGTCGCACACTGCCTTTGTCGTAGTTGTAGAATAGCCGTTCTGCAAAAACAGTTTTGTTGCTACTTGAATTATCTCTGCTTTTGTAAGCATAGCTCTGTTTATCCTTGCCACGTTTGCCTCCTGTCTGTAAATATTAACAATAAATTTGTATATTATTGCATATCATATACTCTAATTATAGCACATGTACTAAAAGGTGTCAATAGTTTATTTTGTGTTGTGTAGAATGTTACCAAAAAACATAACTTTTTTAAAAAAACATGGTTCTTTTACACAAATGCATGCCTGATTGCTGATTTGCAGCGCACGATATATTAAGGAAGAAAGGTGTTGTATTCAGGGATATGACAATGAAAAAGTACATATAAAGCTCCAGTCTGAGGTGCTGGAGAATCCGAGTTCTTTGTACAAGGTGATGAAACTGGTCGAAACACATACAAGTGAGGAAATTGCCCTTTCAGAGTATTGTATGATAAGATCAGATCGCCCATAATAGCAGCGACCTCGCACATTATGTGCGGGGTCGTTTGTTGTTATACCTTTAGTGTCGCAGTAAATTCTTTCGTATAGCCATTGAATGTGGATCCTACTGATATTGACCCACCATGTCGCTCGATTATCCGCTTGGTTATAGGAAGTCCCAGACCGCTTCCTTTTCCGCTTATGCGAGCAGAGTTCTCGGTGACGAACGGCTCGAAGATGTCCATGTCGGGCGGGATGACCTCGCCTGTGTCGGCAATTGAGATGTAGGCGTTCTGCCCGTTGCTCGTGACCTTTATCAGCACGTCGATGTCACAGGGATTGTGTTTGTAGGTGTTCACGACAAGATTTGTGACGGCTCGTTTAAGCTCCGTTTTATCGGCGGAGATCATTATCGGCTGGTCGGGAATTTCAATTTCGGGCTCGATGCCGTACTCCTCCAGGTCACAGTAGTTCTCCGCCACGATATCCCGTACAAGAGTGCACAGGTCGAGCGGCTGTAAGTTCAGCGGGTATTCCTCTGTTCCGAGTTTTGCATAGGAGAACAGCGTGTTCACAAGCTCGTTCATGCTGTCAGATTTGCGGTGGATTATGTCGTATATCTCCTGCTGCTCCTCGGGACGTATCCTGCCATCTGCGAGAGCCTTTGCAAAGCCCTGCACCGAGGTCATGGGCGTTTTCAGGTCATGCACTATCGCAGCGTAGATCATATTCTGTTCTTTTACTCTGCGTTCACTTTCCTCACGCAGAGCTTTTTTTGTGAGTTGATAGAACACATACGCTGTTGCGAAATATATCACAGCGGAAACTATCACCGACACAAGCGATATCACGATTGCAAGCACGCTCGGGTCATCTGTATCAAGCTCGCTGACAAATGGCTCAACGAAGAACCAGAACAACTCGCTTACAACGAACATTATAAAAGTACAGTTGACGAAGTAGACAATTATCTTCTTTCTTAATTTCGCATCACGGTCAGCTTTCAAAACGATACCCCAATCCTCTGATAGTCTTTATATGCTCTGCACCTATCTTATCACGCAGGCGGCTGATGATTACTCTGATAGTGTTGTCGTCCACTGCGCCGCTGTCGTACCATGCACTCTCGTATATCTGTTCTTTGGTGAATACTCGTTTCGGTCTTCCCATAAGAAGCTCCAGCACCTTGAATTCCGCTTTGGTAAGCTCGATAGTCTCGCCGTTTTTGTGAGCAGTACATTCAGCAAGGTCAAGGGAGATATCGCCGACAGTAATGGCGTGAGCCTCGGACTTCTGCGGCATTGCAAGATTCAGCCGCCTGAGCTGTACCCTGACCTTAGCGGCGACCTCCAGCGGCTCAAACGGCTTTGTGATGTAGTCATCAGCACCGAGATCTATTCCAAGCACCCTGTCAGACAGCGTGATTCGTGCGGAAATCATCATTATCGGGACGTAATTTCTGCGCTCCCGTATCTTCTTTATCACCTGATAGCCGTCGATCTTCGGCATCATAATGTCTACAATTGCAAGATCAATATCATTCTGCTGGATAATTTCAAGCGCCTGCTGTCCGTCATACGCTTCAAGCACCTTTATGCCGTCCGTTTCGAGGTATATCTTCAGCAGACGGACTATCTCTTTTTCATCGTCTGCAATAAGGATATTCGGCATTTTATCACTTCCTCAACATTTATTTTAACATAAAGCTGATGTTTTTTCAAGCCGCTTCTTCCTCAGCATGAGTATCAGAAATACCACCGCAACGATCACCTGCGGAAGCATCAGATAAAGCTCATCGAGAAGCGTTGTTTCAAGCGTTTCGGGGACTCCGCTTATAAGGAAATTTCCCACGAGCGTACCGCCGTTGTTGTTCATCGAGTGCATGATGCAGGCAGGAAATACCGAGCCTGTCTTTTTCGTCAGCCACATGAGGATCATTCCGCTTGAAATGCAGTTCAGGCACATCAGCAGAACTCCGATAAACGGCTGTTCCGTGCCGTAGTTGTGACCGCATAAAGTCAGCGGAGCGTGCCACACTCCCCAGATAATTCCGCCGACGATACAGGTGCCGACCGTACCGAGGAGAGACTCCATTTTGTCGTTCATGTAGCCGCGCCAGCCGAACTCCTCGCCGAATGTAATGAACGCAAACAGCGGAGTGCTTGCGAATGTCCCCAGCACTGTATTCAGCATCGCTGTAAAAGGAGCATTTGCGGTGATCTCGTCCCAGTTCCAGCTTCCGTAGGTGAATGTTATCTGAAGTCCGGAGAGTACTCCCACAACGCTTATTATCACGAATGCGATGAGGTAGTATTTCAGATTCCCCTTGAGGTTGAGGTGAAGCTTGCTGTCCTCCCAGCTTTCGTTAGTGAGCTTTCTTGTCAGCACATTTGCGAGTGCAGGTCCGAAGCTCAATAACAGTACGAGAATCCCATAGTGACCGCTCTCGAACCACTCCGAGTAGCCGAAAATAATATTGAACGCTATCCACGGGATCCACGTCAGCGTGAAAGCGAGAAGCAGGAATATCACAAGCCTTTTGAGATCAGCTTTTTTACTTGACATAATACTCCGCTCCTTTCAGATATAGCTTGCAGGATATCCTGTATGAGAAATAGTACGCTCCAACTGCAACAAAGGGAGTTGCTGAGATCGCAAGCGAGAGAGCGTCGTTCATCTGCCCGCTAATGAGGTCATTCAGCACTATAAAAAATCCGTCCATAAGTCCGAATAAAGTCAGCAGGATAAACAGGATGACCGCCGCCACGAGCGCAATGACCTTTATCATGCTGCCCGTCTTAACTCCGAAGCGGATGAGGAAGGGAAGTTCAATAGCACGCAGAAGCAGCTGCGCATAAAACAGCAGGATAGCGAAGCTCATTATGGGCATCGCATCTAGCTTTGTAACGCAGTAACCGAGCGTTGTGAACGCCTGCTCCGCCGAATAACATCCGATGAGCATGATTCCGCTCATAGCAAAAACAAGAAGATATTTCGTGTAGACGAAGCCGCTCACGCCTTTTGGATTTGAGGCGGTGAACAGCGCCCATTTCTTTGTATCGTCGCCCATCATGGTGAGACCCTGCATCATTCCCACTGCCACAAAGCCGAGGAGCAGGAAAAGCAGCCGAATCGTTTCGCCCTCGCTGAGGAGCAGTTTGTAGCTCTCTGTATGTTCCACCACGTCAGCAAAGCAGAGCGCAACGGGCAGGAATATTGCGGCTACTGCCGCAGCCGCTGTCAACAGAAGATACAGCCGATTCTGTTTGCACTCCTTATACAACAGACCTTTCATCAGTCGGGTCTCCTTTCGAGTGCTTTCCACGAGGTGAAAAAGCCGACTGCGAGTATCACGATCATTGCAGGAATGCCGAAATAGTCAATGTTTTCGGGAAGCTTGAACAGCTCGCCAAGCTGTGACATTTCAGCAGGCGACTTCATTTCGGGGATAAGCTCCATCGCTTTTTCAAGGCCGCTTATGTCTATGGGAAGTAATTCCAGACCTATTACTATAACAACGATTGCAACGATGCCGCCGATAAACTTGTTGCGCTTCAGCTCGTCAGGGTCGGTTGCACGCAGGATAAATATCTGCTGAACCATGTCATAAAGCAGGAAGATATCCAGTATCAGCACGAAATTCATTATAGTCGGAGCATCAGGCATCCTGCCCGAAACGAGTGCCGCTCCTGCGACAGTAACCACCATTCCAACAGAGATAGAGAGCAGCTTCACAAGCGTCCTCGTGAGTGCTTTCTTAGCCGCACTCATGGGCAGAGCGTAGGAATATCTCAGCCAGCCTGCGTCCATATCCGCCTTGAAAACGCCGTTATCCTCCGCGATAACGACTCCCGCAACGATTGCTATGATGTAGGTCAGCATTACTGTAAATCCCGACATATCCTCACCTGCGTATGCGCTGTTCTGACCTGTAACAAGCAGTGAGAGCGCCGCAAAGCCTACCACCAGCACCAGCAGAAGAAGTCTGATTATGTAGTGCCTTGCGGAGAGTCTCATCTCACGATAGAATAAAGAGCGAATACTTTTCATCACGACAACTCCTTTTGTACATAATAGAGCATGATATCCTCTAAGCTTGCTTCCTCTGTTGTGCTATGGCTTTCGATGATGTCCGACTTTCTGCCCGAGATGAGCAGTTTTCCGCGGTCGATGAACGTCACGCTGTCAGCTATCTTCTCAAGGTCACTGGTTATGTGGGAGGACAGCAGGATACTGCGCTCCCCCTCCTGCATATACTCCAGAAAGATATGCAGGATATCGTCACGCACGACTGGGTCAAGGCCTGTTGTAGCCTCGTCCATGACGAGAAGCTCTGCCTCATGCGACAGCGCACAGGCTATCTGGAGCTTCATCTTCATGCCCTTTGAGAACTCGCCTATCTTCTTGTTGGAGGGGAGCTGAAAGCGCTCAAGATACTGGTTGTACACAGTGTTGCTCCACTTGGGATACAGCCCCTCGAATATCCTCGCCATATCCTTTGCGTTGAAGATATCGTGGAAAGGAAGCTCATCGAAAACGACTGCGATGCGCTCCTTTATCTGCTGTTCGTCCTTGATGTGGTCAAGTCCGAGGGGCTTTATCTCGCCGCTGTCTGCCTTGATGATGTTCAGCAGGCAACGGAGCGTGGTGGTCTTTCCTGCGCCGTTCTGACCTATAAATCCCATCACACTGCCCTTAGGCACATTAAAGCTGATGTTGTCCAGCGTGAATCCACTGCTGTATCGCTTGGTTAGGTTTTTAATTTCAATTGCGTTGGTGTATTGAATATCCGACATAGTTTTCTCTCCTTTTCTGATTTCGGATATATCATACATCGTAAGTCTTACGTGAGAAATAGGAAAACATTAACTGAAGATTAAAATTGAGTTTTTGCTATACTATGCAAAGATCATCATAACATTTGACTAATTGCATTCTGAAACTACAAAAACGATAAATCCCATCATAACACTTGGTGTCAGAGTTGTTGGTAGCACGACATCGAATAATCGTATTATATAAATATTAGACCAAATGAGATTAAATAAAAACAGGCACACGGAGTTGATTTCCGTGTGCCTGTCTGCATAATCCGCTGTATTAAGTTTTATATAGTGTTTGTGAATACTTCTGTATCACTATACAGCAAAATGTGCGGGGAGAAAGTATTATGCTGTGGGCGTAGCCTTGATGAAGTCCTCAGATGTGTAGGGGCTCCATTCGCCGTTTACATAAGCACGGATAAGGAACACATATTCCTCTCCGTTTGTGAGAGCGGAGGCTGTATAAGTAGTTCTTGTGATCTTTGAAGATCTGAGCGTGTACTTACCTGTTTCGGGGTCGTAGATGGACAGAGAATATCTCTCTGCGCCATCGACTGCATCCCATGAGAATGTTACCTTGCCATCTCTTGCCTCAGTTTCAATGAACATCGGTCTTGTATACGAGAGCGTGAATGGGCAGCTGATGCCCTTGCCTACGTCGTAGGAGTATGTCACATTATTGGAAGTGAAGTTTGTAAGGCAGTTATCGTCGCTGTTGTACTCCGCACCTGTCCAGTTGCTTGCCTTTGTATGGTCAAAGCCGTACTCTGACAGCTCGTCGAGTTCTGCTACGCTGAGCCTGTAATAGTTATAGTAGCACTTGATGTCATCGATGCTGCTGATGGCAGTGTCGCTTATGTCAAGGCTCACGAGTTCGTTGGAATAGCAATGCAGCAGCTTGAGCGAAGCAAGACCGTCAAGTTCGAGCACGGAAAGCCTGTTGTCGTGGCATTTCAGCTCTTCAAGCGAGGTCAGACCGCTGAGGTCGAGCTCGTAAAGCTCGTTTGAGTTGCACACGAGTTTCGTCAGCGTACTAAGACCGTCTACATGAAGTTCGGTCAGACAGTTTTCGTAGCACTCCAGCACTTTGAGCAAGCCAAGGTCTCTTACATCGAGTGTGCTGAACTGATTCTGATAGCAGTATATCTCTTCCAGCGAAATCGCGCCGTTCAGTATCAGCTGATCGAGTTTATTAGCCTCGCAATGGAGCGTTGTCAGCCTGGCCATGCCTGTTAAGTCGAGCGATTCCAGTTCGTTGCAGTAGCAGTCGAGCTTTGCCAGCTCACTGAAATACCTGATGCCCTCGAGAGAAGTTATGCCATTACTCTGAACATCTATCTCTTCTATAACTTCAGCCTCGCCAACTGAAAGATATTCGTCATCGTTGGTATCTGCATTATCCAGCACCCACTGTCTGAATGCTTCGTCAGGGAAACTGCTCTCGTCGATGGAAAGCTCAGACCACATAGCGGTGACTTCAGCCGTTTCTGTCCAGCTGCCGTCAATATACGCGCTTATATAGAAATAGAATTCAACTTCGGGTATGAGTCCGTCAAAATTGAAATAGCAGTCTTCGGTCTCGTATTCAGCGTATACCAGCTCGCTGTTGATGGTGTCCTTGCACACTACCCTGTAATGTTCAGCCGACGGGAACTCAGTCCAGCTGAGGTACGCGATGTTTTCGCACACGTCTGCGTAGGCGTCTGCAACAGCGATCACAAGCTGGAATTCCACATTGTGACCGTCGCCTGCGTCATAGGTGTACGTGATGGAGTTGGAAGTTCTGTTTTTCAGCGAGTTGGTCTCGGCGTCGTACTCTGCGTTTGTCCAGTTGCTTGCCTTTGCGGGGTCAAAGCCGTACCCTACAAGTTCGTCAAGACAAATGTCGCTGAGACAGTACACGTTGCCCTCGCACTGGAATTCTTCAAGCGACAGATGGCTGACATCAATGCTTGTAAGCTGTGTCTCGTTGCACTGCAGTTCTGTAAGTGCGGTATTGTTGCTGAGGTCAAGCGATGTGATATCGGTATTGTTGCATTGCAGGTCTTCAAGTGCGGTATTGTTGCTGAGGTCAAGTGCTGTGATATAGGTATTGTTGCATCTTAAAATTCTGAGTGTAGTAATATTGCTGACATCAAGCTCTGTGATATAGGTATCACTACAGTCTAAAAATTCAATGCTGGTATTATTGCTGACATCCAGTTCTGAGATAGCGGTATCGTCACATATAAGTTCTGCAAGTGCGGTATTGTTGCTGACATCAAGCTCTGTGATATCGGTATCACTACAGTTTAAAAATTTAATGCTGGTATTATTGCTGAGATCAAGCTCTGTGATAGCAGTATTATAGCAGTAAAGAGCTACAAGTGCAGTATTGTTGCTTACATCAAGCTGAGTGAGATATTCGTTGTAACCGCAGTCCAGGCTGTCCATCGCTGTAAAATGCCAGATACCTGTAAGGTCTGATACAGCCATATTGTGTACATCAATGAATATTACAGCAGCGGCCTCCTCAGCGGAGAGGAAGCCGTCCCCGTCAGCGTCGAAGTAATCTGATACTAACTGCCTGAAATTGTCGTCGGGGAAGTTTTTTTCATTGATGGCAACAGTGTCACTGGGAATAGCATATACGGTGCTTTCCATTGACCATTTGCCGTTTGCATAAGCCTTTACCTTAAAGGTGTATTCTTTATAGTTTGAGAGGCCTCTGACAAAACAGGTGGTCCTGGTGATGTCTGATACAGTCTGCTCTGTAATGCCGTCAGTGTAGGTCACGCTGTACTTTTCAGCGCCCTGGTACTCGTCCCATCTGAGAGCTACCATCTCGTTGCCCTCGTAGGCGGTAAGGTCTTCAAGACCGAATGAGAGCGAAAATTCAGCAGTCATTTCATTGCCGATATCATACTCGTATGTAACGATCTCGGAAGTAATGTTGATGAGCGAATTGGTCTCAGGGTCGTAATCTGCACCTGTCCAGTTGCTTGCTTTTTCGTGGTCAAAGCCGTACTCTGTCAGCTC
>JAFSHE010000344.1 GCA_017440445.1 Oscillospiraceae bacterium
CGTTGGGAGCCTGCTTCTTGATATCAACAGTACCCATGTAGATGTCGCACTCAAGACCGAAGTAAGCCGCAGCTGTTGCGAGGGCAACACCGTGCTGACCTGCGCCTGTTTCAGCGATCACCTTCTTCTTGCCCATATACTTTGCAAGAAGAGCCTCGCCCATGCAGTGGTTGAGCTTGTGCGCACCGCTGTGGTTAAGGTCCTCTCTCTTTGCGTAGAGCTGTACCTTGCCGCCGAGAGCGTCGGACAGTCTTTCAAGATGGGAAACGGGAGTAGGTCTGCCCTGGAATTCCTTTCTTATCCTGCGCAGCTCAGCGATGAATTTTCTGGACTGGCAGATGGAATAATAAGCCTCGGTTATCTCGGCCATGGCATTCTTCAGCTTGTCGTCGATGTATACGCCGCCGTATTTGCCGAAGTAGCCGTTCTTGTCGGGGTACTGCTTGAAGTAGTTGTCAAATTCAAAATTGTTGTATTTCATGGTATTCTCCTCCATATAAATTGTCGTGTTGTTTTATTAAGGTGTACGGGTCGGATGGATGTCAGCCCCGCCATCGCTTTGTAAGCAGAAACATAGTATTTACCTCCATATCCCTGCGGGAGAAAATAAAAAAGCCCCCGACAGAAAGATACCCTTGTCTGTCAAGGACGAATAACTGCTTATCCGCGGTGCCACCTTGATTCACGGCTGTGAGCCGTGCGCTTAGCGGGATACCTGTATATCCCCGGCAACTGACGTATGCCACACGTCGCAGAATACTCTGTGCTGTAAAAACACATTTGACTGCGCCCTCCACGGTCCATTTGACAACTTGTTTCTTACCTGACTCTCAGCAGCGCAGGCTCTCTGTAAAGGCATTATTGCCGTTATCTCCGTATCAACGGTTTAAAAATATTCGATTTCTTAAAGTATATCACCGCTTTTTTGTTTTGTCAAGGGCTTTTGCGAAAAATTTCGGAAAATATCGTTTTCACAACGCAAAACACAGGCGCATCTATTGCATTTGGAGGTAAAGTGTGATATAATTTTAACAGAACTTGACGGGAGGTGCTGATATGAAAGTGGGAGTATCCACAGCGTCGCTGTATCCGCTGCATGTGGAGGACGGATTCAGGGAGCTTGCCATACGTGGGATAAAGACCGCAGAGGTGTTTGCAAACAGCACCTGCGAGGGGCAGGAGCCGTATATCTCCATGATAAAGGGCATGGCGGAGGAGCATGGCATGACTATACCCTCGTTCCATCCGTTTTCCTCTCCGATGGAGTCGGTGTTCCTGTTTTCCACCTACGACCGCCGCATAGAGGAGATGCTCTCCCTCTACCGTGGATTTTTCGGCAGCATGCAGAAGCTTGGTGCGGAGATATTCGTGCTGCATGGTGCGATATTAAGCTCCAAATGCACGAAGGAGCATTATTTCAGGCAGTTCCGTCTGTTGTCGGAGATAGGCAGGGAGTACGGCATCACCGTAGCGCAGGAGAATGTATGCTACTGTCTCAGCGGCAACCTTGAATTCCTGCGTGACATGAAGCGGGAGCTTGGCGAGCATGCAAAGTTCGTGCTTGACCTTAAGCAGGCCCGTCGTGCGGGAAACCGTCCCTCGGACTACGTTACGGTGCTTGGAAGCGATATCGTACACTGTCATGTAAGCGATGCGGATGCAGACCGTGAATGTCTGCCCGTGGGTGCGGGGGATTTTGATTTCATCCCGCTGTTCCGCAGTATGAGGGACAACGGCTTTGACGGAAGCCTTATCGTGGAGCTGTATCGCTCGGACTACGAGGATTTTGACGACCTTAAGACCTCCGCAGAAAACCTTGCGGAGATAGTGGACAGGCTATAAAAATTATAAGTTCCATACAGAATAACGGGCGAACAATGTTCGCCCATTTTTTTGTCTGACAACGCAGTTTGATCGTAGGGGCGACCTTTGGTCGCCCGTTTTGATTTGTGAGAATATTGTTTTATCGGCAGTCTGTGCGGGATATCACATCCCGCCGTTTTTATGCGAGATAAGCGCTGCATCATTTCATATCCGAGTTTACTCCAACCACTCCGCCTGCCGCACCGAAGGCTACGCACAGCAGCAGCTTTACGATCAGCAGCACACCTCCGACCGAGCGGAATATCAGCCCAAGAAGCAGCAGCGGCGCAAAATACAGCAGCCCGCACAGCGTACCTGTTTTAAGCCCCTCGTGGCGGCGGAGCTTCCCCGCATGCCTGCCGCCCATGAAGCATGCCGCAGCCGTGATGATAACAGACATCGTCCCCGAAAGACTTTCCGCCGAGTCTGTGACGAGCAGCAGCACCGCCGCAGCCACAGACAGTATCAGCGTAAGAATGTAACCGTATATCAGACCCGCTGCGAATGGCAGCAGCCTGTGCTCCTTTTTTGCTCTGCGCATGATATCCCTCCCGCTAAACAGCCTGATGAAATATATGCACAGTCCGTCCGTAATATGAATTCCCCCGAGGGCATGACCTCGGGGGATAGCTTTATAACTGTATTCTGTATATCAGAGCGTCGTCGTCGCCGTAGTAGTTTTTGCGCACCGATATCCTTTCGTAGCCGTACTTTTCGTACAGGGCTATTGCGGGAGAGTTTCTGCTGCGCACCTCGAGGAAGCAGCAGGCAGCGCCCTTGACCCTCAGCGTCATGTGGAAATAGTCAAGCAGATAAGAGCCTGCTCCGCTCCTGCGGAAGTCGGGGTGTACGCCTATCTGATACAGCTCCGCCTCGTCTGCGACTATCCGCCCGAGGACAAATCCCGCTATCCTGCCGTTACGCTCTGCCATGGCAAAAACGGAGAGCGGATTGTTTATCTCGTCAAGCAGCATTTCCTTTGTCCAGCTGCCGTGAAAACAAAGCTGCTCTATCTCGTCAAGCTGCTCTGTCTGTATCTCAGTGAGCGTCATACCAGGTGTTGCCCTCCTTTGCCTCGGCGGTCAGCGGCACTGAAAGCTTTACTGCGCCCTGCATTTCCTCACGGAGTATGGCGGCAGCCTTTTCGGCAAGCTCTGCGGGAGCTTCCACGATAAGCTCATCGTGTACCTGGAGTATCAGCCTTGCCTCGGGAAGCTCTTTCCTGAGCCTCGAGAATACCCTTACCATCGCTATCTTGATGATATCCGCAGCAGTACCCTGTATCGGGGTGTTCATGGCTATCCTTTTTCCCAGAGCCTTTACCGTCTTGTTGGAGGAGAGTATCTCGGGGATAAAGCGCTTTCTGCCGAACATCGTTACCGCATATCCGTCCTTTTCTGCGCTTTTGGTTACCTCAGCCATGAAGTCCCGCACTCCTGCGAAATGCGACAGGTAGTCATCAATGTACTTCTGCGCCTCCTTTACGCTCGTGCCGATGTCCTTTGAAAGGGAGAATGAGCCTATTCCGTACACGATACCAAAGTTTACCGCCTTTGCCTTGCGGCGCATATCAGCGTCCACCCAGTCGGCGGGGACGCCGAAAACGCTTGCGGCGGTCTCTGCGTGGATGTCGCCGCCCTCGCAGAAGGTGCGTATCATCGTTTCGTCCTGTGCGATGTGTGCAAGCACACGCAGCTCTATCTGGGAGTAGTCCGCATCCACCAGCACCTTGCCCTCGCCTGCGGTGAAGAAACGTCTGAAATTACGTCCAAGCTCCGTCCTTACGGGGATATTCTGTATATTCGGCTCGGCGGAGGAGATACGTCCCGTGCGTGTTTCGGTCTGCTTGAAGGTGGTGTGCATCCTGCCATCGGGCGATACTGCGGCCATAAGTCCCTTGACGTAGGTATTGAAAAGCTTTGTAAGGGAGCGGTATTCCAGTATCAGCGGGATTATCTCGTGCATGCCCGAAAGACCCTCCAGTGTTTCGGCGTCGGTGGAGTAGCCCGTTTTGCGCTTTTTGCCGCAGGGAAGTCCAAGCTCCTCGAAAAGCACTGCGCTGAGCTGCTTCGGAGAGCCTACGTTGAATTCGTGTCCCGCAAGGGAGTGTATCTGCTGCTCGATATCCGCTATCTGCGGCTTGAGGGTTTCGCCAAACTCTGCCAGTGCAGCTGCGTCCATGGCGATGCCGTCAAGCTCCATGGAGGAAAGTACCTCGGCAAGGGGAATTTCTATCTCCGTGAGGACCTTTTCCATGCCCTGCTCGTGAATCTTTCTGAAAAGCTCCTTATTCAGCAGGAAAAGCGACTGACCGAGCCGTGCCGTGTCGTAGGTAACTCCATACTCTGCGCACAGCCTGTCAAGTGAATAATCGTTAGCATTTACATTGAGAAGATATGCGGCAAGCGTTGCGTCAAAGGTCACGTTGTTAAGCTGTATGCCCTTTTCGATGCAGTGACGGTAGAGTGCCTTTGCGTCGGCGGTGCGTTTGGGAGCGTCCCCAGAGAGTATGCTGTTTACGTCGCCCGTTACGGGCTTTCCGTTTTTGTAGAGGTGTATCTCTCCGTCAAGCAGTGCCGCCTCGTAGGAGTCAAGGTCGAATTCGGGGATAACGACCGCTGTCTTTTCGGGAGCGGGAGCCGCCTTTTCCGCAGCTGCGGAGGGCGCAGGCGCTTTCGGCGCTACCTTGTCAAGCTCCAGCTTTTTGAGGACAGAAAACATCTCAAGCTCTGTCAGTATTCCTGCGGCGAGAGCCTTGTCGCCCTCGGCGGGGAGATACTTCTCCATCTCCTCGGAAACGGGCGCATGAAGCTCTATCTCGGCAAGCTTTCTGCTCAGTGCAGCGGTGTCCCTGCCGTTTATCAGCTTGTTGCGCACACCGTTTGTGACCTCTATCGTGTCTATATTGTCGTAGATATATTCTACTGTGTGGTATTTCTGTATCAGTGAAAGTGCGGTCTTTTCGCCCACTCCCGCAACACCGGGGATATTGTCGGAGCTGTCGCCCATAAGCGCCTTTACCTCAAGCATCTCACGGGGAGTAACTCCGTATACCTCGCCTATCTTTTCGGGGGTGTACATAACATCGCCCTTTGTGGAGGGATAGCGCACTGTGACATGCTCGTTAATAAGCTGAAAGCTGTCACGGTCGCCCGTCATGATAACGCACTCCATGCCCTTTTCGGCTGCCGCACGTGACAGCGTGCCGATGATATCATCCGCCTCGTAGCCGTCCTTTTCGATGATGGCAACGCCGAGAGCCTTCAGCAGCTCCCTTATGACGGGCATCTGCTCGATAAGCTCGTCTGGAGCCTTGCTGCGGGTGCCCTTGTACTCGTCGTACATCTTATGGCGGAAGGTAGGCGAACCTGTATCGAATGCCGCAGCGATGTAGTCGGGCTGCTCCTCCTTGATAAGGCGCAGGTAGGTATTCATAAAGCCTGTTATGGCATTGGTGTGCTGTCCCTTTTTGTTTGTCAGCATGCGTATCGCATAGAATGCACGGAAAAGTATATTGTTACCGTCTATCAGAAGAAGCTTCATCGGTTACCTCCGTTTTATGATAATGACCATATCAGCACCGCCTGCTGTATGGGGAGAAGATATTTTTTGAAACCGTATCCCACGAAATAGCTGCTGTCTATCACCTCGGCGGAGACCTCCTCGCCTCTGTAAAAGGGCGGGCATGGGTCAAGCAGTGCGCCGTCATTCGCAAGTGACATCAGCTCGGATGTTATCGTATATCCGCTGAATTCCGTAAGTGTCGCTGCGGGGATTGAGTCGGTGCATATTATGTCCTTTCCCGCCATCGCTTTTCTGAGGTCAGGCTCATGGGACACTCCGTCCATGCGGAAGCGGTCGGGGCAGCAGTGGGTAAGCTCAAAGCCCAGCACCTGAGCCGCCTCTTTCCATGCAAGCCCGATGTTTCCGCCTGTACCCATAAAAAGATATCTGTCTGCGGTTATATCTCTGCCAAGCTTTGAAAGCGCATACAGGTCGGAAAGTATCTCACAGGGATGGTTTACATCCGTCATGGCATTGATGACAGGGCATCCTGTTGCCTCTGCGGTTTTTTCAAGCACCGAGATATCCTTGTGCCGTATGATAAGGATATCCGCCCAGTTGCCGAGATATCCCGCTGCGTCGAGGATATCCTCCTTTTTATCCAGTGCCTCGGGCGGAAACAGTATAGTCTGTCCGCCGAGAAGATATATCCCCTTTTCAAAGCTTACACGGGTGCGTATGCTGCTGCTCGGAAAGAACATCACAGCCGTTTTCTCCGCAAGGAAGTCCCTGTATCCGCCCTCGCAGAGGCTGTCTGCTATGCGGAAGATATCGGATATATCGTTTTTTGTAAGGTCAGTCAGCCGTAAAAGGTGCCTCATGCCTGTACTCCTTTCGGGAATATGTCGGCTCTCACAGCAGCGCAGGCACAGCCGCAAGATTGTTTACAAGGTGCGAAACAGCCTTTGTTATCTCGCCGAGGTCGGAGATGTTATCCATATTCGGCACGTGCAGGAAAACGCTGTTTACCCTCATGCCGAGAGCCTCGTAATAGGTGTGATTGCAGTAGGAGCCTTCACTTCCGCAGCCCTTTGAGAGATACGCCTCGTAGCCTGTTTCCTTGAGAAACCGCCTGATGGTGGAAACATCCATCCCCGTGCGGCGGATATCGCAGCTACGCTTTGCGGTGGCCTCTATCGCTATCTTGTCGCATATCCTCGGGCGCTGTCCCAGTATAACTATGCAGACTGTGAAGTCCCTTTCCGTTTCCTCACGCAGCAGCTGCGCAGCTTTTTCTCTGTCGTTTGGAAGTATCAGCCTTCTGCACTTCACATCTGCCTTTTCAACTATCATGCGTGCGGGATTGTTTTTCCCGTCAAAGCCTGC
>JAFSHE010000345.1 GCA_017440445.1 Oscillospiraceae bacterium
AGTAGTTCATCACCACCTGCTCGACACCGCCGCCCTCCATTTTGCCTAGTATCTGAGCAATTCTTACAGGAGCAGATGTATCAATACTGTTTTGCACTAAATTCACCACTTTTCGCATAATAGCTTATACACATAGTAAACCATGATACTATTATAGCAGAAAATGCGGGGTTTTGCAATGTTAATTGCATACATATATGAGGATATGTTGGATCTGTTTTTTCCGACAATGTGACAACAAATCCCGAAGATATGATCATAAAGCAAAATGCCCGCAGCCGAAAAGACTACGGGCAGAATTATTTGCGATATTCAGAAATGAAGCTACCAAGCCAAATGGCTACTTATCACACCATATCCCATGTAAGTATAGTATCTTCAGGGCAGTCACACAGCAATGCCCTGCCTACAACGATATCCTGCTGTGTAGGGGATATGCCTGTGCCGGGGCGCTTTGCAATAAGGTCGGTCGCCTTAATAACTTCACCCTTCTTCATATCTCTTGTAAGAACAAGAGAGCGTCTTGCTTCGCGGCGGGGAACAAGCTCACAAGGAAGCACAGTCTTTTCACTCTGACCCATAACGGTATTCACAAGCTCAAAATTGCGCACAGCCTTAGCAAAATCATCGGGATCACCAGCGTGGTAATGATCATTTCCTGGAAGACTCTTATCGAGTGTAAAATGCTTTTCAATAACATCAGCGCCAAGAAGATATGCCGTTGTTAGTATAGTCATAGTTTCATCGGGAAGGGTATGGTCGCTGTATCCGATAGTAATATCGGGGAAAATTCTCTTGAGTGTTGTGATGATACCAAGATTAGCGTCCTCGTTTTTGCAAGGATAAGAAAGAACGCAGTGAAGAAGCGCTATCTCATTGCAGCCCGCATCTCGAATAGTACGCACAGCCTGTTCCACCTCAGAAAGATAGGAAGCTCCTACGGAAAGATAGATCGGCTTTCCTTTTTTTGCAATATGTGCAATAAAAGGCAGATTACTGAGATCAGAAGATGATATCTTATAATATCCACCATATCCGCAAGATAATCGGCAGATGCATAGTCAAAAGGCGTAGACATAAAATCTATTCCGACTTTTTTGCAATGCTGATACAGTGCGCGATATTCCTCCTCGCCAAAGGAGTCAAACTTTGTGAAAAGCTCGTACTGAGATCTTGTGGTCTCCTTGGTGGTGTCCCAGTATGCAGGAGAATTCTTGGAGGCAATAGTGTTCGCTTTGTACGATTGGAACTTGATCGCATCAATGCCTGCCTCTTTCGCCTTGTCTACATAATACATAGCTTCTTCAAGCGGTGTTACTCCGCGAAGCTTGGCAGTATCATAAAAGTTAACGCCTGCTTCAGCGATCACATAAGGTTTTTTCATATTTGTTCCTCCAATCAAAGGTTGTCAATAATGTTCATAATATGCTTTCTGCCACTTCTCAGATCATGCGAGAGCATCTTGTCCTGCAGTTCCGCACGAACAGCCTTATCAGAAAATGCAAGCTTGTCCAGCGCACTTTCAATAACCTGTCTATCAGGAGCATAACCGATATAAAGATATCCGTTTTTGTCTGACATGAAATTGTGGCGTTCCTCGCGATCGTTCTGCGCTATAGATACAGTAGGGATCCCAAGCACAGCAAGCTCATAGCCTGTCCTGCCTCTGGAGCTGAAAGCAATATCGCATCGGCTCATCACCTCAGGCATATTATCAATGTCATACAGCATTTCGATATTATCGCATTTTATCTGCAACAGGCTTTCAAAATTCTTTTTTGCTCTGCCTATTACAAAGGTGAAATGAATATCTTTATATTTGTCTTGTTGAGCTACCTCAAGCACGATGTCAGTGTAGTTCATAGGGTCTGCGCCGCCGAATGTAACCAGTACATTTTCTACACGTTCTTTTATACTGATAGGCTCACACAGCAAAAACAGCTTCGGCACGATGTAGTAATTCGCGCCTGCCTTGACATTGGACGCATAATCCTCATCATACAAGGCATTAAACACTATGTCGGCATATTCGGCGCCTGCACCCTCGTCCTCGAAATTGATGATCTTCATTCTGGGAAAATCGTTTTTCAACCGCGCCATATACTCGGCAGAAGTCGATAGTATATCGTTTATCAGCACATCGTATTTATTTTTGCCGATAGCTGATACCAAGCCGTCTATACCATCTACGGGGATCACATTGTATGTGGTGGTTCCGAAAAAATCAGCCTTTGTCTGATTACAGTCGAAATAAATATCGGGTTTTGTGAAAAATTCATCTGCAAGCTGCAGGACTCTGTAAATATGTCCGAGCCCACGCACATTATTTCCGTTTACATAGAATGCCACTGATTTTCTGCTTAAAATGTTATCAGCCTGTTTCAGATCGCCAAATGTGAAAACATCAAGCGCCTCATCGCCATCAAGCTCATACAGGCCGCATTTTTCGCCTATTCTTGTATCCTTACGCACACAAGACGATCGCGTGATCAGGAAAGCACCCGTTTCCATATAAAACGGAGGCAGCTGATGCTTATTCATGCGCTGTTCGATAATGGGTACAGGAGCTCCGTCAGGAGCTGTATTCCAATAATACTGTGCTCGGTCAGCTACAGATATCATTGTATCCAGATCTTCGGATATACATTGTTTTATCGCTTTATCAAGCGTCGAATACTTCAGCACAGGCGAAATTGGCTGCATAGTTACAATGTAATCATACTCCGAAAACTCAACCGACTCCCTGACATCGTATACCACTTCGTCCAATGAAACTGC